>NZ_WKZK01000079.1:0-22101 GCF_009680135.1 Eubacterium sp. BIOML-A2 | reverse complement strand
CTCGCTAACGGTGGCTCGCTACACCTTGCCGTATGGGATTTCCACCCACTAAACCAACCGCCCTTTTCTGGACGCGCCTACCCTTTTACGGCTCCGGCAGTCATTCCTGATACAACTTGTTCCTGCATCAGAAAATAGATAACAATCGTGGGCAGTATAATCAATATGGTTGCAGCAAACATGGCGCCGTAGTCTGTTGCATATGCACTTTTAAAATAATAAAGCGCTACGGGTAATGTCCTGCTGTCATTTCCCGTCGTCAAAGTCAATGCAAACTGGAACTCATTCCTTGCTTCTATGAACTGCAGCACGCCGGCTGTGGCCAGCGCAGGCTTTACAAGGGGCATAATAATTGTCGCAAATGTTCTGAAAAAACCTGCGCCGTCAATATACGCGGATTCCTCCAGTTCCCTTGGGATTGTCATAAAGTAACTGCTCAGTATAAACAGGGATGTCGTAAGCCCAAATCCAGAATAGACAAGGATCAGGCCCGGGATCGTATCCAACAGCCCAATGGTCTTCACGGTATTATAGACCGGCAGCAAAAGCGCGGAACCCGGGATCAGCAAAGCCATAGAAAACATCAGGCGTAAAAATTTTCTTCCTCTGAATTGAAAACGGGCTATCACATAGGACGCCATACTCATTACCGTCAGGCATATGAGTGTGCTCATAACTGTCACAATAACGCTGTTCTTATAAAACTGTGCAATCGGAGCCAGTTTAAACGCTGTAAAATAATTTTTAAAACTGAAATGGCCGTTAAAAATTGACGCCGATGACAATATATCTGCATTTCCCCTGAAGGATGACAGTAAAACCCACAAAAAAGGACCTACAGATATAACACATATCAATATCACAAAAATTCCAATCATAATCTGGATCGTTTTCTTCTTCATGTAATCTCTCCCCGCTTATTTAACCTCTCCGACCTTGTATATCCGGTTTACTGCAAAAACCAGAACCAGGCCTGTAAGCATCATGACCACGCCGATCGCATTGCCATAGCCAAAATTATTGTCACGCATTGCCGCATTGTAAAGCATCAGAGGCATACTCATAGTCCGGTTACCCGGCCCTCCGCCCGTGGTCATCATGATCGTGTCAAATTTGTGAAGCATACCGGTACCTGCAAGAATTGTACATGTGCCTATAATGTTACGCAGAAGCGGCAGGGTAATATAGCGCATTCTCTGTGATTCACTGGCTCCGTCTATCGCAGCGGCCTCATAGATATCCTCATCAATCGAGCTCATTTCTGCTAAAATCAATGCCGCATTAACAGCTGCAAAGGGAAGCCATGTCAGGGTAACTGCCCAAAATGCCGTTTTAGAATCTGCAAACCAGTTTTTTGCCAGACAGTCCAGACCCACGGCTCTTAAAAATTGGTTCACGGGGCCGAAGCTGGGATTCAGTATACACAAAAACAACATACCAATTGCAGCGCTAGAGATAATGTTTGGGATCATAAATACGCCTCTTACGAACTTGCAGTACCGCTTTTTTCTTGCTATAACAAGTGCAAATGCGAGTGCGATCCCCACATGCAGCGTGCATTGCAGAAGTATCCAGACAATGGTGTTTCCAAAAGCAGTAAAAAAATTAGGATCCTGAAACATCCTGATATAATGATCCAGGCCGATAAAAGTCGGAGAAACCCCAATTCTCCATTCTGTAAACGATGTAGTCACCAGTGTCACCAGAGAGATCGCATACATAAATATAAACAGTGAAACTCCAGGGACAAGAAAAATAATAAGCCATCTCTTTTTAATTTTCATGATTTTTCGCCTTTCTTAAATTAGAGTTTCGCTTGCGAAACTCGCGCCTGCGGCGGTCGCACCGCGACATCTACCTCTTACGCCGCAGTGCGCATCCCGCCGGGAGGGCTGTTTTATCTTATAGGCGAACTTTCCTATAAGATAAACTTTCCGGTATGTGCTCCATACCGGAAAGTCCTGTGCTGCCGTTTTTATTCGGCTTCCTTTATTGCCTCATCCATCTTTACGGTCATCTCCTGAGGTGTAATGTTTCCATATGCCAGTTCCGGATAGTATTTGCTCATAGCATTCACAACACTGGGGAGTGCTGTAGAATCAACTGTTTTATACTCTACCTTCACATCTTTCTTAATTTCCATTAATGATGCGAATAAAGGCTGCTCCTGTTTAAACTCTTCCGTCATTTCTATATTCGTAGTAAGCGGAACCACTCCGGTCATCTCCATCCGCATCTTCTGTGCTTCCGCGTCAGTGATACATTTCAGGAATTTTATAGCTGCATCCTTTGTCTCGTCTGTTTTTGCGCAAACAGAATATCCCAACTCATAATTGGATATCAGGCTCTGGTTTGGAAATGCTGCAACTCCAATACGATCCATCAGCCCGTCTACTGCTACTTCCGGGTTTGAAAAATCAGCAGTTGCCCACATGCCGTTCGCGATCATAGCTGTCTTTTCCTGACAGAAGCTGTTTGATGCTACAGGATATCCGCCTCCAACGGCATCCTCTGTTGTGTATTCCTTAAGCAGAGTCTGCATCATTGTAAGCCCTTTCACTACAGATTCATTCTGATAGGAGTCCGGATGAACCGAATTCATGAATTTATTTCCCTCTTCACCATCTGTTCCAATCATCGCTGCCAGAACCAGATTTGCCGCCCAGCAGTTATCACCCGTATTCAGAGCAATCGGAGTATAGCCTTTTTCTTTCAGAATCTTACAGTTTTCCATAAATTCATCCCAAGTCTCGGCAGGCTCAATTCCACAATCATCAAACATTGCCTTATTGTAAAAGTAACCAATCTGGGTATTCGAATCTGCCACGGAATAGACCCCTCCGTCCGGCTGGCGTACGGCTTCGATTGCGTCTTCCCCTATCTCTTCCTTGTATTCAGGATCAGCTTCCAGAACATCCGTCAGTTCCATCGCCTGTCCGTTTTTAACAGCAAGATCCAATACCCCATTGATAGAATACACCACATCCGGAAGCTCATTTGTGGCCGCCAGTACTTTCATTTTGTCCAGATATGCGCCGTCACTTGGCAGCTCTTCAACTACAAGTTCGATTTCATCCCCATACATTTCGTTGAACCGTTCAATGAGTTTTTTCTCGCATTCTGCATTGGGGTTGGTTCCAACAGCGCTGGTTGCATAGCGCAAAATGACTTTTTCGCCTTCTTTTTTGCTTTCATTCTTCTTTGCGCATCCACCTGCAAACATGGATACTGCTAAGATTCCTACGAGTGCCACAGCTGTAGATTTCTTAACTACTCTTTTCATAACTTTTCTCCTCTTTTCGTTTTGTGGTTATTTGATAGATATATATTAACATTTATTTCTTTCATTTTTAATCAAATATACTGCCCATCTATTTGCTCAATTATCGTCCCCTGTCTTCTGCATATACTTTTTTTACCTCAACCTTATATTTTTTTTACCTTGCACTTATATTTTTCGGCACTTGCCGGAAATATTTTCAGATGATACACTATAAGAAATATCATTCACAAGCGGAGGATATGTATGAAACGCCGGATATCTATGCGCAGTAAAATAATTTCACTCTCAGTTATCCTGATCAGCCTGGCTCTTCTCATACAAGGCGGCTGGTTTTTTTATCATTACTATAATGCCCAAGTCTCTCTCGCCTATGATAATATGGAGGCTTCGGTAGAGCAGATGCGCTTTAGTATAAACAAGGCTTTTTCTGATATAAATAACAGCGCGTTATCACTGCTTACCAGCCCCACTATGCAGAATTGGCTCGCCGGCAGAATCAGCTTTGACCGAAATCTGCCCGAATTCCAGGAGAACGCCCGCGCCATGCAGGAGGATTGTAAGAATAACAACCTGTTCGACAATACCTTCTATTCCTATGGGCTGAGTACGGCTTTCTTGATCTCCCAGAACTCAGAAATACCGTTGTATACTTATAGTACGCCTTATAATTCCTCCATATTTACCTTTGAAGAACTCAAAGTACTCTTTGAAAAAGAATCCGATGCGGCTGTATTTATACCGCCCAGTCAAGATTCTAAAGACATCTTTTTTATTAAACAGGCGCAGAATTATAATCGAAACCAGACCATCTTCTTTCTTTATGTTATTAACCAGTCCTGTTTTCAAGAGTTATTTTCCGGACTGCTTTCGGATGTTACAATTTCGGTCACTGACCGGAACGATATTGTCTTATTCAGCAATACGCCTGCTATGGTTGGACAGGAGTATCATCGTTATCTGGAAGAGAATAAGGCCCTCTATCCCGGGAAAGACACGTTAGGTTATTCAAGGCAGATCACCAGCGCTCCCTTCCATGTCAATCTCTTCACCTCAACGAAAAGTATCACCACCCCAATCGCCGTTACGCTTCTGCAGTATGTTGCAATCATGGCAGTCCTGCTGGTGGCTTTTATTTTTATCGCAGTCTGGTCTTTTTCTAATTATACGTATTTTATCAAAGATATGGTGTCCAACCTTAATGAGGTGAGGAATCAAAATTACCGAACCCGTATGAAAATGTACAAGGAAACGGATTTGAACAGGATCAGTTTTACCTTTAATAAAATGACCGGTGAATTTGAAGATCTGATCGCGAAGGTGTATAAAAATGAGCTGCTTTTGAAAGAATCGGAAATCCGGCTTTTGCATTCGCAGATGAACCCTCATTTTTTAACAAATACGCTGACTACCATTGGAGTCTCCGCACTGCTTAACAACGACTCGGAAGTCTATCAGATGATTAGTTCCCTTAATGTACTCGTAACGGCGAATCTGACCGGATCATTGAAGGGTGATTTATATACGGTTGTAGAAAAGGAATATGAATGGATAAAAAGTTATCTGTATATCCAGCAGCTTCGTTTTCAGGAACGCCTTAGCTGCGAAATAAATGTCCGGGATAAGCAGATTCTAAACTATTACATTCCCAGGCTGAGTGTGGAACCGATTGTTGAAAATGCTGTAATCCACGGTATTGAAAATTCTTCTAACAAAATTAACTATATTAAAATAGACATATACACGGAAAATGGGGATTTATTTTTTGAAGTATCCGATAACGGCTGCGGCTGTGATTTCGATCCGTTAAAAAACTCTTCCGGGGATGACTCCGGCCGTCAGCATATCGGGATTTCAAATATAGTTGAACGCATTCATCTGCTGTTTGGGGATTCTTATGGCCTGGAGTTTCAAAGTTCTTCCGGTGTCGGTACAACTGTCATTATTAAGCTTCCTGTGCTGAAAGACCGCCCAGACCAGGATTCTAAGACACTTGAAAATGAAAGGGAGGAATAACTTATGTTCCGCTTAATTATCGTAGAAGATGAGGCGATCCTTAGAAAGGGGATCTGCAATATTATTGATTGGATCAATCTCGGATTCCAATTGGAGGGTGATTTTTCTAACGCTCCCGAAGCACTTGATTTTTTCAGGGAACATCCTGTGGACCTTGTCGTAACAGATATCAAGATGCCCGAAATGTCTGGCATAGAGCTTGCCCGTGAGGTACATGCGCTCTCTCCCGCCACTAAGATTATCATATTAACCGCCTTTTCAGACTTTGATCTGGCGGTAGACGCTCTCAGGGCAGGCGTGTCTGATTATATCGTAAAATCAGATTTTATCAGTCAGCTTCCCGTATCTGTGAAAAAGGTGTACGCTCTGCTGGAAAACGAGAAGGCGAAAATCAGCTGTTCTTCACGAGCATTTTCTGCCCTCATTTCTGGAATTGCCACATCGGCCATCACCAGCCTGGAAGACATTCAATACTGGTTTTGCCAGATGCAGCTGCAGCCTCAGCAGTATATGGCCGTTAAGTTCTCGATCTGTGCTGATAAGTCCCCCCATGAAGAGGAACAGACGCGCATGTTTGAAAAGATCATTGGCTTTATTAAAACTGCTGCTGAGCCTTTCCCATCCGCTGTAAAAAGTGATGCACAGAATTCCGTTTACGTGCTTCTTTATACGGAAAATACAGTCCGGCTGCCACAGATGCCCGAATTCGGTGAGAGCATCATCTCCGCTGCGAAGACACTTTTTGCCTGTGGGATCAGCATCTCCTATTCTTCTGTGCATCAGAATATTGCTGAATTTCCCACTGCACTTTACGAATGTATAGACGCAGCAGACAGCGATGTTTTGAATGCAGCGCATGGCCTTGCGGAATTTCCCGGCGGAAGTACTGGTCAGCTGTTAGATCCTCTCGAGATAACCACCGCTTTTACAGAAAATATCTGCGCCGGGGACAAGGCAGCGTGTGCGGGCCTTTTGACGTATTTTTTTGGTGAACTTGAAAGCAGACAGTATTCTTTAAATAAATTAAAAAATATGGCAATTAATGTATGCACACTCTGCTGGGACAAGTTGTATAGTCCTGTAGACAGTATGTATCAATTTCATTCAATAAAAGATTTGACTCTGGCCAGGCTGAAAAATTCTGCCTCTGCAGCGGGGCTGGTGGATTCTCTTCTCGACTTTGCCGGTAAATGTATTTACCTAAAAGTCTGTCCTGCAAGCAGGATTCCGGTCCCTGTGCTGGAAATCAGCGCCTATATCCAACGCCATTTTGACCAGCCCGTCAGAATCGATGATATCGCGCATGCCCTTCATATGAACAGCAGTTATCTAAGCCGTACTTATAAAAACTGCACCGGCCACTCTATCATCCACGCACTTAACTATTATCGGATCGAACACGCGAAGGTGCTCTTAGAAAGCGGTAAGTATAAGATTACAGAGATTGCTTCCATGGTGGGAATCGAGGAACCGGCTTATTTTACGACTGTTTTTACAAAATATACCGGCTGCAGTCCTTCGTCGTATAAAGTGTTTGATATAAAGGAGTGATTATATGAGAATCAAAGATATTGCCGAACGTGCTGGCGTAAGTACCGCCGCTGTATCGTATGTGCTGCACGGAAAAACATCACACGTCTCTGCAGAGACGCAGAAAAAAATTAAAAAAGTACTAGAAGAGATGAATTATGTCCCTAACATGGGGGCAAGGATGCTTGCCGGAAAGCAGTCCCGGTTAATTGGAGTCATACTGCAGGATTTCTATAAATATGACCGGGAAGTCATAGCCGATCCCTTTTACGCGGAAATCCTAAGTTCTATTGAGGCAGAGATCAGTGCAAATGGATATTACATGCTGCTTAAGACCGTACCTGATGAATCAGCCATTCAGAAGCTGGCGGCGGAATGGAATGTGGACGGGCTAATTATACTCAACTGGTCCGGCATTACCCCCAAGAAATATCTCGCTTTAAAGAAAAAGCTGGATAAACCGTTCCTCTTTATCGATTCCCCCTGTGGTGATATCCCGGATCTGGTAAACATAGGAGCCGACGATGAATTTGGCGGGTTTCTAATGACCGATTACCTGATTCAGAACGGTCATCATAAAATCATGTATTTAACCGATACCGATGATCCCATCTCAGCCCTTCGTCTGCAAGGCGTCCGTAATGCTTATCAAAAAAATAAAACATCACTCGCCGGTCTGTCTCATCAGCTGCTTCCTGCAACCAAAGAGGCCCGCAGGAAACTTTATACAGATTCCAATTCCGGTTTGAGAGACCATACGGCTTTGTTTTTTGTATCCGATTATTTTGCGGCTGAAGCTATGGGCTTTCTCCAGGATGCCGGTGTTCGAATACCTGAAGATATCTCCATTGCCGGTTATGACTGCAGTTACCTGAGTGAGATGTGCCGCCCGCAGCTTACGACTGTCCGGCAGAATATCCATAAAAAGGGGGCTGTTGCCGTCCATTCCCTCCTTTCATTCATCAAAGGAGAGGAGCCGCCGCATTCCCAAACACACTTTAAGGTTGATCTGGTTGTAAGAAAATCGGTATCGTCTCATGATTAACAAAATATAAAATATCTATATTGACACAGTTATGCCGCCGTGTTAAGATACATCTAATCATTAGGTTATGCGCTTAACCTTTAGGAGGTGTTAACTTGTGTATTCTCCCAGAATAGACCGCGCCTTTTACCGTATGGTTTTTACTTTGGTACTGCCCATAGCTGTGCAGCAGCTCATCAATGCCTGTATTACATCTGCTGATATTATGATGCTTGGAAGAGTAAGCGAATCTGCTATTGCAGGGGTATCGCTGGCTGGTCAGATTTCCTTCCTGCTGAACCTGATTCTCATAGGGATCTCCTCCGGCGCTTCTATTCTCTGCTCCCAATACTGGGGTAAGAAAGATTTACGCTCAATAGAAGAACTTATGGGATTCTCTTTATGTGCCGGCCTTTTTGTTTCCGTAATCTTTACGGTTACTGCATTTTGCGCTCCCTTGTCAGTTATGGGCCTTTTCACTTCAGATCCGGTAATTGCAGATCAGGGAGCACAATATCTGCGGATTGTATGTTTTTCTTATCCCTTAAATTGTTGTACTTTTATCTATCTAAGTATCATGAGAAGCATGGAGCATGTGAAAATATCTTCTATTATTTACCTGTTTTCGCTCCTGATTAATGTATTTCTGAATTACGTATTTATATTTGGTCATTTTGGTAGCCCTGCTTTAGGGACTGCCGGGGCCGCAGCCGGTACATGCGGAGCACGCTTATCTGAGCTGGTTTTGGCATGGATATATGAGAAAAAATATAACCGCACGGCGCGATTCCATCTCCGTAGTCTATACGTAAAAAATATTGCATTAGTCAGAAGATTTTTTCACTTTGCGCTTCCGGTGCTTATGAATGAGCTGGCCTGGGGTCTTGGGTACACCGTGCTTGCTTCTATTATAGGACATCTTGGCCAAAATATAGTTGCCGCTAATTCGGTCATCACAGTATTAAGGCAGCTTTCCATGATTTTTTCAACAGGGCTTGCATCTGCCGCGGCCATCATAACCGGCAAAACCATAGGCGAAGGCAACCGGCCATTAGTTTTAAATTATTCCAGAAACTTTATAAAGCTTTCTGTCGTATTTGGCTGTTTGGGGGCTGCCGCAATTTTAATTCTCGCATTTGCTTCGGGTTCTTTCATACGCCTTAGCCCACAATCCGGGAATTATTTAAAAATTATGACTGCACTGATCAGCTTTATATGCATTTTCCAAAGTATCAACAGTACCATTGTTTTGGGTATCCTCCGCTCGGGCGGCGACACAAAGGCTGGGATGATTATGGATCTGGTGTCACTTTGGGGGATCGCATTACTTTTCGGATGGCTGTCCGCATTTATCTGGAAGCTTCCTTTTCCAATAATTTATATGTTTTTAGTCTGTGATGAACTCGTGAAATTCCCATTTGCCATGAAACGTTATTTCTCCTATAAATGGCTAAATGATGTAACAAGTTAAAAAGCGCGTATTTATTTTATAATAAGGAGGTATTAAAAATGACCGCTGATTGGTGGAAAGAGGCTGTGGTATATCAGATTTATCCGGCCAGTTTCAATGATTCTAATAATGATGGTTTTGGTGATATTAATGGCATTACACAGAAGCTGGACTATCTGTGCAGCCTGGGGATCCGGATTATATGGATTTCTCCGTATTTTAAATCCCCCTATATTGACAATGGGTATGATATATCAGACTACAGGGCAATCGATCCACGGTTTGGTACAATGGAGGACTGGGAAAATATGCTCCGTGAAATGCATAATCGAGGGCTTAAGCTGATTATGGATTTGGTAGTAAATCACTGTTCTGATCAGCACAAGTGGTTCCAGGAAGCCAAGAAAAGCAAGGATAACCCTTATAGAGACTATTTTATCTGGAAAGACCCAAAACCGGATGGCATGCCGCCTAATAACTGGACCTCTTATTTTAACGGCCCGGCATGGGAATACGAACCCTTGACAAACCAGTATTATCTCCATCTTTTTTCAAAGGAACAACCTGATCTCAACTGGGAAAATCCACGGCTTCGTGAGGAGATTTACGATATCATGCACTACTGGATCGGCAAAGGCGTGGATGGCTTCCGTCTGGATGTCATGCATGCGTATGGGAAAACACCCGGCCTGCCCGACGGCCGGATGGATGGAACCCTTCCAGTTGGAGCGGAACACTTTTCTTCGCTTCCTTTAAACCACGCTTATATGAAAGAAATGAACCGGGAGGTTTTCTCTAAATACGATATCTTTACCGTTGGAGAAACCGACGGGATCACTATAGATGATGCCTTGCGATATACCGCAGAAGCCGCAGAAGAGGTGAATACGGTTTTTCAATTCCAGCATGTTAATATCGACAGCGTATATGAGGAGCGATGGCTGGCTGATTCCCCGCTCCCCGTAAGAGCTTTCAAAAGCTGTCTGGCGGACTGGCAGCGGGGGCTGGATCTTGAAGGCTGGAACAGCCTCTATCTGTCAAACCACGACCAGCCGCGGCAGGTCTCCAGATTTGGTAATGATGAAACATACTGGGCAGAGAGCGCCAAGATGCTGGCAACTATTATGCACCTGCAAAAGGGAACTCCCTTTGTCTATCAGGGAGAAGAGATTGGCATGACAAACTGCCCCGTCCATGATATAAGCGAGGTTCAGGATATTGAATCGATCCATGCATACAATGAATATCTATCACAGGGCCTGGCAACTCGTGAGGAGATGCTTGCAGGAATTAGCCGGAGGGGCCGGGATAACAGCCGAACCCCTATGCAATGGAACCGCACTGCCAATGCAGGGTTTTCCGAAAACACCCCCTGGCTTCATGTGAATAAAAATTATAAAGAGATTAATGTAGAATCACAATTAAACTGTGAGGATTCTATCTATCATTACTATCGGAAGTTAATCCACCTAAGATCGCAGTATCCCATAGTCGTATACGGCAGTTTTACGGAATTCTACCGGGATAGCGACTCCATTTTCTGCTTTACCCGCTCACTGGGAAACCAGGTGCTTCTGGTCACTGCGAATATGACGGCGGAACGTGTGGAATACAAAGTGCCGGGAGCAGTCTCCTATACAAAAAGCTCGCTTTATATTTCGAATTATCCCACTGGTCAGTCGCCCCATGACTGTGTCCTGCGCCCCTATGAGGCATCTGCATATCTGCTGGTGAAACACTGAGTACTCACACTTTGAAAAGGAGGAGTTAACTATGGAAAAACTAAAAAAAGCCTGGTGGAAAGAAGCTGTTGTCTACCAAATTTACCCCGCCAGTTTTTGTGATTCAAATGGGGATGGCATTGGCGATCTCAGAGGCATAGCTGAAAAACTGGATTATCTCGTTGATTTGGGAGTGGATGTGGTCTGGATATCCCCCTATTTTGAATCTCCCTATGTGGATAACGGTTACGATATTTCTGATTATTATAAGATAGACAAACGATTTGGCACTATGGATGACTGGGATCACCTGCTTAGTGAAATGCATAAACGCGGATTAAAGCTGGTTATGGATCTGGTGGTTAACCACTGTTCCTCATCCCACATCTGGTTCCAGGATGCATTGCAAAGTAAGAACAGCCCATACCGTGACTTTTTTATATGGAAAGACAGAAAAGAAAATGGGCAGGTCCCCAATAACTGGACATCTTACTTTGGAGGCTCCGCCTGGGAATACAGCCCAATTACAGATCAATGCTACCTTCATCTGTTCAGTAAAGAGCAGCCCGACCTGAACTGGGATAATCCGGCGCTCAGACAGGAAATCTATAAAATGATGCGGTTCTGGGCCGATAAAGGAGTGGATGGTTTCAGGCTGGATGTCATGCATGCATATGGGAAGGAGCCCGGGCTGCCTGATGGGAATATTCAACGCTCCGCATCCGGAGCTCCAGTGGGAATTGAACATTTTGCGAGTATAGAAAAAACCCACAGCTATATTCGGGAGATGAACGAACAAGTATTTTCCCGCTATGATCTTATGACTGTTGGCGAGACAGGCGATGTGACTATTCAGGACGCTATAAAATTTACGAACGAAGCCTCTCATGAAGTAAATATGGTATTTCAGTTCGACCACGTTGATATTGAACCTGAGAAAGATGAAAATGGAATCTGTTTATCCAGAGCCTGCACATACACTTTGAAAAAAATGCTTTCTAAATGGCAGACGGGATTACTCGGAAAAGGATGGAACAGCCTGTATCTCTCAAACCACGACCAGCCGCGCCAGGTCTCTAAGTTTGGGGATGACAAAGAGTATTGGTCAGAAAGCGCGAAGATGCTGGCCGCGGTCATGCACCTGCAGCAGGGCACCCCCTTTATCTATCAGGGAGAAGAAATCGGCATGACCAATCTTAAGGTAAATAGCATTCAAGAAGTAAATGATATCATGTCAGTAGGCAATTATTATGAAAAGCTGCACAGCAGACAGGCTTCCGAGGAACAGTTGCTTGCTGAAATTAATGCAGTTGGAAGAGATAATGCCAGAACCCCTATGCAATGGGACAGAGCCGCAAATGCTGGATTTACTACGGGAAATCCCTGGCTTAATGTAAATCCTAACTTTCAAACAATCAATGTGCGGGATTCTATGGAGAACCCTGATTCCATATATCATTTTTATAAAAAACTCATAAAACTCCGCCATAAAACCCCTGTTGCTGTTTATGGCGATTACAGAGAATATTACAAGGACTCACAGGAATTGTTTGTCTTCACCCGCCGGCTTGGACATACCCTGTTGCTCACTGTCGCAAATATCACTGGCTCCTGCGCCGAATTCAGGATGCCTGAAGATATCCACTATGCGCAGAGCGAACTTTATATCTCAAACTATGAAGACACTCAGATCCCAAGCGATTGTTTATTAAGGCCTTATGAAGTTCAGGCCTTTCTGCTGGAAGAAACCTGCAAAGGGGTCTGACCCCTTTGCACCATATATCGCAAAGTGACCACAAAGCAAAATACCGCCTCCAAAAGCGGTATTTTTATGCTTCAGTATTAACTTGAGGACGGCCTTCAATAACTTCATACACAACTTCAGAATAATCGGCAGCCCTTCTTAAGTTACTGTTCAGACCGTGCCGTGCACCTCGCTGCACGGCATCGGAGCCGATGAAGTGATGGTCTCGGGGCATCTGCCCCTCGCCGTAGGCGACTTTAGATGGGCAGATGCCGTTACTGTGCACGCCCGTAGGGTGTGCACAGTAACCTTCTTAAATTTTCTGACAGAATTTGACGAACGATTTCTGGCTTGTCCTTCACACTCCTATGGTATAATAACACAGAGCGAAGAATATATTAAGGCACCATTTTTTAAGGAGGTATAGGTATAATATGGGTGAAGTCAGGTTTATGATTTCTGAGGCCGCCAAACAGGTTAAAGTCGAATCCCACGTACTGCGCTATTGGGAAGAAGAGCTGAATCTGGAAATCGGGCGCACAGAAATGGGGCATCGATATTATACGAAAGATGATATACAACTTTTCCGCTGTATTAAAAAACTGAAAGATGAAGGGATGCTTCTGAAAGACTTAAAACCACTCATCCCAGAATTAAGAGAAACACGTTTAAAACTTCAAAAATCTACTGATCAGGAGCCGGTCAAGGCAAAATCCTCAGAAAAACCAGCAAAGCCTGAAGAAAAAGCAGCCTCCTCGGCAATTAAGAAAGCGGTTTTCTCAAATAGCAGTTCCCCGAAAAAGGAGCCGGACAAGCAGGCAGCCTCTCCGGGAAAGGCATCCCTGCCGCTTACGGCAGCTGCACCAGACAGTCCGTCCGGGCAAAAGGCAGAAAGCGCTGCCCTGACTGTAGCCCAGGCAGAAGTCATTCCTATTACGCAGCTTGAACAGGTACGTTCACTGATCGGTGATGTGCTGACGGAAGTGGTAACAACCAACAACGAGACCCTCAAAAAAGACATCACCAGTACGGTCACACAAGACGTCATCCGGGAGATGGATTTTATGTTTCAGGCCAAGGAACGTCAGGAAGAAGAACACTTCCGCAAATTGGACTGCCTCATCCGGCAGCAGCAGGCGAACCGCCGCGAAGCAGCGCGGGAAAATCCATTTGGTAAGCTCAAGAAACTGCTTACATAACAACTCAATCAGAATGTCCGTGACTGACACGGCATTTTTAAAGGGCGGAATAATAATTTCCGCCTTTTTTGCAATGTCCTTCCATCTGCATTTACTTGTTTTTTCCTCTTGCCATGTTATAATAAAAAGAGTACATTTCTAAATCTAAATCCCTGTTTACAGCCTGTGCCCTGAATGCCCTGACAGCCAGTTAAATGGTGCCTGGAGCTGAGAATACATAAGCAGACCCATATTAGCCGGAAATCGGAGGAACCCTATGATAAAGAAAATAAGAAACAGTGAGACCCAAAGAAGCAGATCTATTTCCGCTAAGCTCAATACAAGCCTTGTCATCATTCTGGTTCCTTTACTGGCCATTTTAATTGTCGTCTCATGTGGTGTAGCCGTACGCTCCATTGAATCCCTCAATGATAAAATCCTGAATGCTCAGTCCGATTATGCTGTATCCATCGTTGATGATTTCTTCAGCAGCAAGGAAGCCGCTGTCAGTATGTTCGAGACAAACGAAGAACTGCAGGAATATTTCCTGTCTGTAAGCACTCCTCAGGATATTGAGTCCTATCCCGGCAAGGAGGAATTGACCGTCCATCTGTCGGAGATATTAGGGAGGATGGCCGGTGAAAATGCACAGGAGGCATGGCTGGCTGACGACCGAACAGACCGGTTCCTGCTATCCACAGGGCGTGTTGTCCCTTTCTCACTGAAAGACCTGCCGTGGTATGAAACCGTTCTTTCCAGTAAAACGGCAGCTATCAGCGAACCTTATCAGGATCCAGCCACAGATCGTTCCATCATATCCATTGTGGCTCCCGTGTTTGATGCCCAGACTGATCATGTAATAGGATTTATAGGTCTCGATGTGTTTCTTGACAGCCTGGCAGAGTCTCTGTCCAATATACATGTTGGGGAGAACGGCTATCTGGAACTGATATCCAACAGTTCCGACTATATTTATAGTAATGATCCTGCTGCAACGGGTAAAAATGTAACGGAATTGGATATCAGTGAGCAATATAAGACGAATGTTCTAAACAAAAATACCGGCAGCATGAAGTTTAAGTATGACGGCATTGATTATGTCTCCATGTCCCGGGTATCCCGAACCACCGGCTGGCTGGCTATCGCAACGCTTCCGGTGTCCGAAGTGAATGCTCCCCGCAATCAGCTGATCACTGTACTTGCGGTTGTATCCATCCTGATAATTGCCCTGCTGATCTTTGTCATCCTGAGGACAGTCCGGAGGATGATTAAACCGCTCGCAGACATCAGTACCGATATGCACAGCTTTTCCGAGGGCAGCCTTTCCATTGATGTGGATATCCACAGTGATGATGAGATTGGCCAGCTTGCAGACAGTATCCGCTCGTCCACTCACACCCTCAGGGAGATTATCTTAGACATGGCCCATGTTCTAAAGGAAATCTCAGACGGCAATCTCAACGTCGAAGTAACCGGGCAATACACCGGTGATTTTACGGCGATCCGGGATGCGCTGGAACAGATTCTGCTTTCACTGAACAACGCCCTGGGGCAGATTAACACTGTCGCAGACCAGGTTTCTTCCGGGGCCGAGCAGGTGTCCACAAGCGCGCAGGAATTGTCCCTGGGCGCATCCGAACAGGCCGGTTCCGTGGAAGAGCTGGCAGCCACAATCAACGAAATTTCGAGACATGTATCACAAAATGCCCTTAACGCCCTCGAAGCCAGCAAAGATGCCGGAGCCGTCAAAAATGAAGCTGACGCAGGCAATCAGCAGATGCAGGAGCTTTTAGCTGCAATGAACAATATCGTCCGCAGTTCCCGGGAAATACGGAAAATTCTCAAAACCATACAAGAGATCGCATTTCAGACCAATATCCTCTCTCTGAATGCATCCGTAGAGGCAGCACGCGCGGGAGCGGCCGGCAAAGGGTTTGCCGTAGTGGCTGAAGAGATCCGCAGCCTTGCCGCCAAAAGTGCACAAGCATCTACCAACACCAATACCCTGATAAACGATTCCTTAACCGCCGCAGAGGCAGGAGCCAAAATAGCCGCAGAAACAGCCCAGGCTATACAGAAGGTTATGGAAGGAGTGGACAAAGTCGCCACCTCCATCAGCAGCATATCCAGTGCATCCCAGGATCAGTCCGATTCCATCCGCCAGGTAACAAGTGGAATCAACCAGATCTCCGACATCATCCAGACCAACTCAGCCACCGCAGAAGAAAGCGCAGCGGCAAGCGAAGAACTCTCCGCACAGGCACAGCTCCTCAAAGAGTTGGCGGGGCGGTTCTCATTTAGGGGGTAGGAGACGGGCCGTGTGATGTGAGGGGGAGGTGGATCGTATTTTCGCATGACTCATCCCCAAGCACTTTCCCACCCAAGAAGGTTCCGAAGAAAACTCCTTGCCGGCAGTCCATCCCCATCCTTCTTCCCCGCCACACAGTCCCACCAGACGTTCCTACCGATTGGGTGCGCCTAGCTGAGTGAAAGAGGAGTCTGGTACCGGCGGGACTTTACATGCCGTTTTAAACTCCTTATAGCCTGCTTAGAGCCCGTTGCAGTAAAAATGAGGAAAATGGAGGGTTGGATTTGATTCACAAAATCAAATCCAATAGCCGCCTTTGGATCAAAATCATAAGATTTTGGGCCAAATGCGGCTAGTCCCTCCATTTTCCTCATTTTTACTGTTACGGGCTCTTGGCAGGCGGTGCGGAGTTTAAAACGGCATGTAAAGTCCCGCCGGTACCAGACTCCTCTTTCACTCAGCGGCCCCCTTTAATTCTACTCCTGCCTCAACTCATTCCCGAAACGCGTGTATTGCGGCATCCATGCAAGCCGTACTGTTCCCACCGGCCCGTTTCTTTGTTTTGCAATGATGATCTCCGCGATTCCTTTGTCTTCGGTATCAGGGATATAGTAATCCTCACGGTAAATGAACATGCATACGTCGGCGTCCTGCTCGATGGCTCCGGACTCACGAAGGTCGGAGAGCATGGGGCGCTTGTCGGTTCTCTGTTCTACGGCACGGCTTAGCTGCGACAGTGCGATAACCGGCACATTCAGTTCCCTTGCGAGGCCTTTGAGAGAACGGGAGATCTCGGAGATCTCCTGCTGGCGGCTCTCGTTGCTTTTGCCGCCGCTTCCGCTCATCAGCTGCAGGTAGTCGATGATGATCAGGTCCAGGCCGAGTTCCAGCTTATATTTTCTGCACTTGGAACGCATTTCCGTAATCGAGATACCTGACGTATCGTCTATGACAAGCCGGGATTTTCCGATTCTCCCGGCTCCTTCTATCAGTTTTTCCCAGTCTGTGTCCTTTAAGTTACCGGTACGCAGTAGCTGGGCGTCTACATGGGCTTCCAGGGAGAACAGACGGTTCACCAGCTGTTCTTTTGACATCTCCAGACTGAAGATTGCCACGCCCAGATTCTGTCTGAATGCCGCATGCTGGGCGATATTCAGTACGAAGGCAGTCTTCCCCATGGAAGGTCTTGCGGCGACCAGGACCAGGTCTGAGCGCTGAAGACCCGACAGTTTATAATCCAGGTCGATGAATCCTGTGGGAATACCTGTTACGCTTCCCGTTGTCTTGGATGCCTTTTCTATCACATCCAGGGCGTTGAGCACCACCTGCTTGATCGGGGTGTATTCCTGGACATTGCCCCTCTCTACCAGTTCAAATACTCCTTTTTCCGCCTTGTCAAGAATCTCTGCCAGCGGCCGGTTTTCCTGGTAGCATATGTTCGCTACTTCTTCGTTGACCTTAATCAGTCTGCGCAGGGTAGACTTCTCCTGTACGATTTCTGCATAGTATTTTACATTTGCAGAGGTCTGCACACTTACAAGCAGGTCCCTTGCAAACTCCATGCTGCTGATCTCAGGGGGCACGTCTTTTTCCTTCAGGTGCTCCTGCAGCGTAATCAAATCCACCGGTTTTCCTGCCTGAAACAGCTCTACCATAGAGTCAAACAAAATGCCGTAAGCGGTCTGATAAAAATCCTCTCCCGTGATAATCTCGGATGCGGCCATAATTGCATCTTTGTTCATCAGCATAGCTCCCACGACAGCCTGCTCTGCTTCTGCGCTGTGTGGGAGTATTCTCTTAATCGCTGCTTCCATTTCCATAAAGCAAGTCCCCTTATGCCTCTTCTACGACAGCAACTTTTAACTCGGCTGTCACTTCCGGATGTAGTTTAATCGGAACATTGTGTATCCCAAGCGTTTTAATCGTCTCTTTCAGCTGAATCTTCTTCTTATCTACGTCCAGCCCCATCTGTTCTTTTACAGCGGCGGCAATTTCCTTGCTGGATACGGAGCCGAACGTTCTACCGCCCTCTCCCACCTTGATGGCGAGCTCCACCTTGCCGTCCTTAAGACTGGCTGCCAGCTGTTTTGCCGCATCCAGATGGTCCTGTGCGATCTTCTCTTCCTTCTTCTTCTGCAGGCGCAGATCGTTCATGTTCTTATTATTTGCCTCGAGCCCAAGTTTTTTCGGCAGAATAAAGTTTCTTGCGTATCCGTCATTTACATTGACAATCTCGCCTTTTTTACCAAGTGATTTTACATCCTGCAATAATATTACTTTCATTTATATGTCTCCTTCCTCTATCATCTGGTCAATTGTTTCTTTCACCCTTCTGATTGCATCAAATATATTGGTATGGTCAAACTGTGCACCGGCCGAATTGATATGGCCGCCGCCGCCGAGCTTTTCGGCGATAATCTGTACATTAACCTCATCTATAGAACGGGCGCTCAGATATATTCTGCCCTCATAGACGGTCAGCACAAAAGAGGCCTTGATTCCGCTGATATCCAGCAGTTCGTTCGCAGCCTGCGCCGCCAGGACTGTCGGGCTGTCAATGTCACCCGGACACTGCGCAATCGCATATTCTTCCCTGTATACCTCTGCCATACGCACTGCTTCCGCCTTGGCACGGTAAGATTCCATGTCATCCCGGAACATCTTTCTGACGCGGGTAATGTCAGCTCCGCACCTTCTCAAAAATGCCGCCGCCTCAAAGGTGCGCACTCCAGTTCGGTTCATAAAGTTGCGGGTATCAATCATAATCCCTGCATACAGGCAGTCCGCCTCAACCGACGGAAACTTAATGTCATCTACAATATACTGCAGCACCTCAGCCACCATCTCACTGGTGGAGGAAGAATACGGCTCTACATAGGAAAGCACCGCATTCTCAATCACGTTGCTGCTCTGTCTGTGATGGTCAAGCACCGCTATGGTACGGGATTTCTTTAATAGTTCCGGGCATTCCGTCATCTGCGGCTTATTCGTGTCCACGACAATGACCATGGTACTGTCAGTAATATAATCCAGTGCCTGCTCTGAAGTCAGGAAAATGTCCTTGCCATAAGCCGGGCTCTCTGCAATCTCATCGTACAGAGGGCGCACAGAAGTCGTCACCTCGTTGATCACAACATGAGCTTTCTTTTCGAGTTCCACCGCTGCCCGGTAGATGCCCATACAGGCTCCAAGTGAATCCGCATCCGCAATCTTATGACCCATCACGATAACCTGGTCTTTTGCCACAATAAACTCACGCAGGGCTTCCGCCTTAACACGCGCCTTTACGCGGGTATTCTTCGCTGTCTGTTCCTTTTTGCCTCCGAAATATGTAATTCCTTTGCAATCTTTGATGACAGCCTGGTCACCGCCACGCGCCAGGGCCAGATCTATGGCCACGCGGGCAAAGTTATAGCTCTGGGCATAGGTTGAAGTATTCAGCCCCAGACCAATACTCAGAGTCGCAGAACGGGCATTCCCGATATTCACCTGTTTTACATCTTCCAGAAGGGAAAACTTATCAGCCTCAATCGACCGGTAACTCTCCTTCTTAATCGCAATAAAATACTTGTCCTTCTCCAGCTTCTTGACAATCCCGTCCACATCGCCGATATATTTGTTGATCTTCCTGTCTATCAGCGCAACCAGCAGTGATTGGCGGACTTCCTCCACACTTTCCATTACTTCATCATAATTGTCAATGTAAATCAGGCCGGCAATCAGCCTTTGATCCTCAATCTCTTTAATATAAGAATTCAGCTCCGTAACATCCTTCATATATACCGCAATGAAAAATTCCTTATCACTTGGAATCTGCAGCAGCTGTTCCGCTTCACTGAACCCTTCCAGAGAAACCCGGCGCAGCACAACCTGGTAATCCCGTTCTCTGTATGTGACTTCAAGCTCTACATGGTCATTGTCATCCTTGGGGAAGACCCCGTTGTTAAGCTCAGGAATCAGCTTGTTCAGATACTTCTCCCGTTTCTGGCTTTCCACCATATGGGAAAAGCTGTCGTTCTTCCACAGGATACGCCCATCCTCCAGCGTGATTGCATACGGGACTGCCAGTTCCTTCAGCAGCGTATTCTGAATCCCTTTATATTGGGTAGAAAACTGGATCAGATCCGCCAGAATCAGGGACCTGTTGTAAAAATACAAAAGCCCTGCAATCACCAGATAGATTACGATAAAGACCGACATCATAAGGCCTGCCCGCTTGTCAATCATGTACATCCAGACATTCATGGCTATCAGCAGCACCGTCATAATCAGCGGCCACTGCATATACATCCTAAGCTGCCCCTTCAATCGCATATTCTTTTTACTCATGCTTTTCTTCCTCATATAACTTACTAAAAAGTTGCATAAAACTCTCTGCCAATATTTCTAGTATAGCACTTTTTCGCCTATTATTCTACTTTTAGTTTTCTTTCCCAGTATTCTCTTTCCTGAGCCTCAGTTCACCGGAACTATTGTCAACAGAAAACCCTCTTTTATCCAGACGCCCGTAAACATTATTCCGTAAAAGCGTATAAAGCACAGATACGATCGGAATGAATACCAGCATGCCGACAACCCCCATAAGGCTGCCCCCAATACTGACCGCCGCCAGCACCCAGATGGACGGAAGCCCTACAGAGCTGCCCACCACCTTCGGATAGATCAGATTTCCTTCAATCTGCTGGAGAACAAGGAACATAATCACAAAGATAACTGCCTTCATCGGCGCATCCATAAGAATCAGAAACGCCCCCACAATGCATCCGATAAAAGCACCAAAAATCGGAATCAACGCGGTAAAGGCAATCAGAACCCCCACCAGCAGCGCATAAGGCAGCCGAAAAATCGTCATGGCAATGACAAACATGGTTCCCAGTATCACCGCCTCCACGCACTGCCCGGTCAGGAAACTGGAAAACGTTTTATAAGTCAGGGAACAAACATCCAGCACCTTTTTCACAAGACCTTTCTTCAGATAGGCATACATAACCTTACGGATCTGAATATTCAGCCGTTCCTTCTGAAGCAGAATATAACATGCAAATACAAAGGCAATCACAAAAGTAGTCATACCGCTCACAATGCTTTTAGCCACCGTAAAAGTAGACCCCAGCACACTGCCGGCCCCATTTTTAAAAAACTGCATCATACCGTTAAGTATTTTGTCCCAATCAATCTTAACATCATTAATCAACGACACAATTTCCTTATTATTATCAAACAGTTCTTCCACCCAATGCTGCACTTTCGGTACAAAGTCCTGGATGCTGGCCCCCAAAGAATAAACGGTGCTTCCCAGCTTCGGAACCACAACAAATATAACAAGAGATATCACCCCAAGCACAAACAATATTGTAAGCACCAGGCTGAGAGGCCTTGCAAGTTTCTGCGCCCAGGTCTTCCCTGCTGTCTTCTTATTAGAAAACAAAGTCTTCTCCAAAAAATGCATCGGAACATTCAATATAAAAGCAATTGCGCCGCCCAGCAGAAAAGGAAATACAATCCCCAGCACAAAGCCCAGAGCATCCAAAACAAGACTATACTTCCACAGAACAATCAGTACCACAATCGTAAACAAAATCAGGCCCCTGATCTTCTTCAAATTCTCTTTGTCCAAATTCATAAATTACCTGCCTTTTTCCACTAATTAATCAGATTGTAACCATTTAATCCACATTCTAACATATGTCGGGGGAAATGTGAAGTGGGGGGGGGGTTGGCTGGTATGGGGCCGCCTGACCAGAAGGGGGAGGAGGCGGGGGATTGGGTTACATGACCAGTCAGGAGATAGGTAAGTCTTTTGTTTCAGGAGATAGGTAAGTCGATTCAACAGGTGGTAAGTCGAATTGT
>NZ_WKZK01000078.1:0-23357 GCF_009680135.1 Eubacterium sp. BIOML-A2 | reverse complement strand
ATTGTATCAAATGGGCTGATGCGCGGTCTAACTGCGCTAAACTGCGGCCTGGGTGGGCCGGAGGCCCGGAATAATCAATCAGCAATTATATCGATGTATTAAGAGATTCAACATTCTGGGACAGTCTACTTATAACAGGCAAATATGCCGGAATATATGTAATTGCTGTATATCTGCTGTCTCTTGGAGCTGCCGTGTTTGTTCATTCGATCCGTGGAAATAAGAGGCAGCAGGCTGTGAGGATCGGGATCTATCTTCCGAATACGATTTCAACAATTGTAGCGGCAACATTGTGGACTTTTTTATTCAATTCCAGAAACGGTTACATTAATAAAATATTGGAACAATTAGGAATAAGCAGGCAGCTTTTTCTTGGATCAAAGACACAGGCGTTGGTTTGTGTAGCTATAGTAGGAATATGGATTGTTTTTGGGTACAATATGATTATTTTTCTTTCGGCCTTAAAAGACGTTCCCGCAGATTATTATGAGGCGGCAAAAATAGACGGCGCTAATGCTGTACAGAGATTTTTTAAAATCACGTTCCCCTTAATAAAAGGGACAAGCATATTTATATTGATCACAACTGTTATCTCATCATTTCAAGTATTTGATCAGATTAGGGTCATGACAGCAGGCGGACCGGCGAAGTCAACAGAGGTCACAGTATATTATGTTTATCAGCTTGCATTTGAGCAGTACAGGTTTGGCTATGCATCTGCGATTGCAGTATCTCTGGCGCTGATTATAATGATTATTACAGTAATACAGTTAAAACTGTTAAAATTTAAGTAGGTGATACAGTGGCAAAAAAGACGAGAATATTAATTTTAAAAACTTTAGTTGCCTGTACTTTTTTGGTTTTCGCATTATTTCCGATTATTCTGTTTATCAGTAGTTCATTGAAAAAAGAGACGGAAGTATTTGATTACAGGATTATTCCACAGCATATTACGCTTGATGCATTTAAAGAGGTATTTGAATCACTGGATGTTCTTACCGGTATCGGAAACTCACTTTTTGTTGCGGTAATGGTTACCGTTTTGGCTTTGATCATCCATTCAATGGCGGCATTTGCCTTTGCAAGACTAAGATTTCCGGGAAAAAGAGCCTTGTTTATGTGGGTCTTAAGTACAATGATGATTCCGTTCCCGGTTATAATCATTCCATTGTTTTTTATAATCAAGGGTATGGGGCTCGTCAATTCTTTGTGGGGGATGATACTTCCCATGGTGCCGCACGCATATGGTGTGTTCCTGTTCCGGCAGTATTTTATAGAGATGCCGGATGCATTGTATGATTCAGCCAGAATTGATGGATGTACTATTTTTCAGATATTCAGAAAAATATATGTTCCTCTTGCGAAACCAATGTTTATTACTCTGGGAGTTTCCTTTTTTGTGACAAATTGGAATTCCTATTTGTGGCCGACTATAGTTGCACAGGATCAAAGTAAATATACGATACAGATACAGATCGCAACATTGATGGGGTCGTTGAGAATCTCATGGAATCTTATTTTGGCAGCATCGGTTGTGGCGGTCATTCCAACTGTTATTATTTTTATCTTCCTTCAAAGATATTACCTTGAAGGAATTAAGATGACAGGTATAAAAGACTAAAAATAACGGAGGATTTATTATGTTTGGAGAAGAAATGTTTACATTCCCGAAGGGTGTTGTTTCAAGGTGGGCAAGTTTTGAAAACACGGATGGAGAAAAAGGAGCCGGAGGAAAAGCAAGAAATGGAAGAAAGGGATCGCCATGGTTTGCTCTTGGAACCGGAGAAAGCAGAGTCCTTGCACACGCGGAAAATACAAGCGGTATCATACGGCGCATTTGGATTACAATAAGCGATCAGACGCCGGAGACGCTTCGGGGCCTGAAGCTTGAAATGTTTTGGGATATGAATGATAAGGCGGCGGTAAGCGTTCCGCTTGGTGATTTTTTCTGTGTAGGACTAGGAAAAACAGCTGTATTTAAAAACGCACTTTTTTCAAATCCTGAGGGCAGAAGTTTCAGTACATACATCCCGATGCCGTTCAAAACAGGAATGAAAATTGTGATAACAAATGAATCTAAGACCACTGTCAGACATTTTTACTATGATATTGATTACACGTTAGGGGATTCGCTGGGAGAGGATATACTTTATTTCCACTCATATTTTAATAGGCAGAATTTAACCTGCCAGAAAAAGGATTTTGAAATTTTGCCGTGTGTTAAGGGCCGGGGGAGGTTCCTGGGGACAAATATGGGAGTTCGGTGCAATACAAAATTGTATTCTGATACATGGTGGGGAGAAGGCGAATTTAAGGCGTATATTGACGGAGACGATAAGTATCCGACGATATGCGGAACGGGTGTCGAAGATTACATTGGGACAGCGTGGGGACAGGATTATTTTTATGATTTATACTGTGGCTGTCCGGTGTATGATAAAAAATATATGGAACTGTGTTGTTATCGCCTCCATATCCCTGATCCGATTTATTTCAATACAGATTTCAGAGCGACGATTCAGCAGATCGGCGGCGTTGACAGAGACGATTATTTCCATCATGCCCAGCTGCTTTACAAGAATCAGGCGGCTGATAACCGGATTATTTCTGTAGATGGAGAAGAGGTAGATTTTGCTGATATCCCTATGTTAGACGGCCGGCCGCTATTATTTGAGAGAGAAGATGATTGGTCCTGCTGTACATATTTTTATCTTGACAGTCCGGTAAATGATCTTCCTGAGCTGATGGATGTATCTAAACGAAGCGAAGGCCTTGTACCCCGTCCTGGAAATATGGGGATTTATCCTCAGGAAATGCCGCTTTTTAATTAAAGGGAGGATCTGTATGACTGATCATAAAATTAAGGTTGGGATTGTAGGGATAAGTTTTGGCATGGAATTTATTCCAATTTATTTAAGGCATCCTGATGTATATAGTGTTGCAGTAGCAGATACGAATGACGATTTGATAAAATTGGCAAATGAAAAATTTGGAATCGCAGACCGGGATTGTTATAATAATTTTGAAGAATTATTGAAAGATGAGACAATAGACGCGATACATATTACAACGCCTCCGGCGACACATGCAGATTTTTCTATACGTGCCTTAATGGCGGGAAAGCATTGTGGCTGTACGATACCTATGGGAATGAATCTAAAGGAATTAGAAGATGTCATTCGGGCAAGAAAAGAAAGCAAAAAACAGTATATGTTTATGGAAACAACCGTATTCGGAAGAGAGTATTTTTACGTGAAAGATCTTATAAATAGAGGTGAATTCGGAAAAATACAATATATGACATGTGCTCACTATCAGGATATGGAAGGATGGCCGTCATATTGGGAAGGATTTCCGCCGCTTATGCATCCGACGCATGCTATTGGACCTTGTTTTATGCTTTTAAATGACTATCCAAAGGAAGTATATGCGAAAGGATCCGGGCGGATCAGAGATGAATTGATTGGGCAGTACAATTCGCCTTTTGCGTTTGAGAGCGCTTTGGTCACAATGAAAAACAGCGATGTTGCGATTGAAATGGAACGTTTTTTATATGGAGTTGCCCGAAGTTATTCAGAATGCTTCAGGATATATGGAAGCCAAATGAGTTTTGAATGGCAGCAGCTTGCTTCGGAAGATCCGGTTATTTATAAACGGACAGGGGGAATTCAACAGGAAATGGTCGATATTGACGGCGATCCTCAGAGATATAGCAGAGGCTCTGAAATTACAGAAGATAGAATAAAAGTACCGGACTATGCCTCACGACTTCCGGAGAGTATTGGTTCATTTACGACAGAAACAGTGTATAATGATGAAAATACGCATCTCTCTTTTAAACAGGGCGGAGGACATGGTGGATCGCACCCGCATATGATTCATGAATTTGTTCGGGCGATTATCGAAAACAGACAAGCTGTACCAGACGATATAGCAGGTGCTTATTGGACAGGAACTGGTATATGCGCACACAAGTCAGCTATGAAAGGCGGAGTGACAGTCAAAATTCCTGAATTTGAAAAGCTTGTATAAATGTCACAAACATGCGGCAGATGTAATAGTAAGAGGATCAAAATCAGGAAAATATGACGGAACTTATACAGAACCCCGGAAATGTAGATAAAATGGACGTTTCCGGGGCCGCTTTATGTCTTTTGGTCCGGATCAGAATATAGCTTCTCGGATAAACTAAATATGGAAAAAAATACCAGTCAACTTGATGCTGGGGCATGTTATGATAAGGACAAAACTGTTACGATAAAGGAGTGCATATTTATGAAGCGAATGATATTAGACTTGAAAATTATGGAAGAATACAAAGCATATTTGTATGATGAAGAACGCAGTAAAGCAACAATCGAAAAGTATATGAGGGATATTACGCATTTTTATAAATATTTGCCGGAAGGAAATAAACAGATTACAAAGGAAGTTCTGGTTAGATATAAAAACAGCCTTTCTGATCAATATAAGATTTCCAGTATCAATAGTATGATTGTTGCATTGAATGGGCTGCTTGAGTTTATGAAGTTAAGCAATCTAAAATTAAAGCTTTATAGAGTCCAGAGTTCGGTATTCTATGAAGAAGATAAGGAACTGACCAAAAATGAATATAAGAGACTGCTCGATACAGCGTTGAGAGGTGGGAATATACGTCTCTATATGCTTTTGCAGACGATTTGCGGGACTGGGATCAGGGTATCAGAACACAGGTATATTACTGTTGAAAGTTTGAAAAACGGAAAAGCAATTGTTCACAATAAAGGGAAAGTAAGAGTTATTTTCATCCCAATGAAGCTGATAAAAATGCTGAAGGATTACTGCATGAAAGAGAATATTAACAGAGGGCCGGTCTTTATTACCAGGAATGGAAAACCAATGGATCGGAGCAATATATGGAATGCCATGAAGAAACTATGTAAGGAAGCTAAAGTCTGTGAGAATAAGGTGTTTCCCCATAATCTAAGACATCTGTTCGCATTAACTTACTATCGTATGCAAAAGGATGTTGTCAGACTGGCAGATATACTTGGACACGCAAGTATAGAAACGACGAGGACCTATACGACGACAACTGGAAAAGAGTGTAAAAGGTGGCTTTCAAAGATGGACCTGGTTGTTTCTTCCTATACATAAAAAAACAACATAATATGTATTATGTTGTTTATGGAATAAAACTTTTTAAAACAAAATAGTAATTCCTACTTGTTTTGTATTAGTATATATCAATTGGAAAAAATTTACAATATATAATCTTAAAAAATGTCTGAAAAATCTAATAAAATCCAATACAAAAAATTCTGAAAGCTATAATTGGTTAAATTTCCCTAATCAAAAAGACTTTACGCTTTAATATACATTACGGGATGAGCCTGTTTTACGACATAATACATATTATGTTGTAAAACAGGGGGAGTTCGTAATGGGAAAAAGAATTAAAAATTATTGGGGGAGAATGCCAGCTTTATTTCTTGCTTTACTTATGGTTTTATCGGCTGTTTTATCTGATACCGGAAAACTGAAGGTAAAGGCTTATGAGGCGCCGAGCGGATATCGTTTCCAAATTATTCCGAATGAAGAGGGTACGGAAGCAGATATTATAGGAGATGGGACAAACATACATGAGGGAGTTGAGATAGTAGATATCCTTGACCCGGATGGGGGCAGCATGGATTTGGAGAATGGTTCTTATCATGTAACCCAAAATGAAGTGTTCTCATTTCAAGTGTTTTTCAGGACACCAACAGGAGAGCATTCAGAGAATATTGATGTGGCGGTAGATTCGCTCACGGAACCGGCTGAAGCACCTGCATCACCTGAAACACCTGCATCACCTGAAATACCTGCATTACCTGAAATACCTGAAGCACCTGAAACACCCGGAGACACATTGGAAACACCGGAAGGTTCACCGGAGTCTGCGGATACAAAGACAGTGGGTGAATTAAAGGCTATGAAAATAGCAAGTAATACATCTACAATCTCTGTCCCAATGTATACAGAAAATGGTTTAAAAGAGATGGGAGATTATAATTTTGCAGGAGGAGAGATCACCGGAATAGAAGACCAGGAATTTGACGGAGAGCCTTATAAGTTTGTTCGTGCACAAATTCAAATGTCTGAAGGCGGAGTTACAAAAGCATATCCTATACATTACTACGATTTCATCGATGGAGTTTACTTCTATGCATTAGACCAGGGGGAGAACAGTGACTTCGATATCGCGTATGAAGTACCTAGCGGGGCAGTTATTTCCTTTATATTTGATCTAAATACAGCCGAGTTTTCAGTCACAGTCGTGAATGATAAAGAAAGTGCAGGCTTTGAACTGGAGTATCTCAGAGGCTTTATTCAGAACAGTGATGGGAGTGTAAGCGCAAGATACAAGACAGAAGTGAAAGTTAAGCTAACGTATCCACCGGGATATTATGCAACAGCGCCGTCAGCAAATATCACGCCTGCCGGCATTGAGTTTAAGCATTCTGAAACCAATGTGCCGGTACCGGATATTAGAGCAGAAGAGGATAAGGACAACAGGACGGTTACCTATTCTTTTACATATCCGAATTATCCCGTCACGATGACGGTAGTGGGAGACGAAGAACGGGATCAACTTATTTATGGGGTGTATGAGAGAACAGGTGATAAGCAGAGCAGCGGTGAAGGCGGGAACAGCTGGCTGAGAAAGACGGATGCCTCGGGTAGGTATCAGGATCCAGATCCGTATTATGGTACAAACTATATGGATAGTAACGAAAAGGCTTCAATAGCCCGCACGGGTCCGAAAAAAGTTAAAGTGATTACTGATGCTGGAAGTATAGAAGATAAAGATATTTCAACCGGGACATTCAGCAGCGGCGGTGAATTAATATTTGAGTCCTATATGTACCGCACAGGAGGAGTAGGCGTGGGAGGATCTCCATTTTATTTTTACTGGCCCTCCCCCACACTGACACTGAATTATTTCCCCAATGGGGAAGATTTCTCAACTTACATGCCGATCAGCGAAACTTTTACACTTTGGGAACCTAGCTGGAGGGATACAAGCAACACAGGTGCGTCGCAAATTATGAGAGAATATACAGCGAAAAACGGGGCAAAGATTAAAGTCAGGCTTATGAAGGCTCAATATACCCCGCCGTCCGGCGGAGGCCGTGATTCCTATGAGTTCAGGGCGCTCATAACGGTCAGCAATATAAAGAACAGCTTTTATTTACAGACACAATCAAGCAGCAGTGCACAGGGGCCGCATTATTTTGATAAACTTACCAATATTTCCACGGGTTCAAATGGCGATGCGCTGGATTCCTATATGATACGGGACACAAAGGATAACTCAGGTAATCCTACCACAGGAAATCAGACAAAAGTAGGGATTTCTACCGGGAAAATGTTTCTGGATAAGCAGTCGATCGCAAATAAGAATTATGCTGCGGGCACAGGATACCCGGGGGCGGCAGATACGGATCATTTTTTTAAGTTTGCCGTCACACCAAAGTGGGGGTATACTAATCCGAAAATATTAAGCTTTGATGAAACGGGGACAGATCCCATCAGTACGCAATATTCAGTTGAGAGAGAAAAAAAAAGTTTACTTGAGCTTGGGAATTATTCATGGTTTAATGCCGGTGCCGAAAGCAGGGAGGAAATCAGTCCTTTCCAATATGTACTGTTTATGCCTGTTGCTAATAAAACGGGACGGCATAGCCAGCGTGCGGTTGATATTACTGCGGAACGAATCAGCGGGACTGTTACGAATAATGAACAGTATGTTACAACGGAAAAGCCTGATAATCTGATTGTAAAAAACGGGGTCAATTTTGACCTTCTGGAGCAGAACAAGATTGTTTTCTCAGATAGTTTTCAAGCCCCAGATGATCCAAGTGGAGGGAATGGGACATTCGTTGGCTTTAAGGCTGAGATTCGTGCAGTGGAAAACCCCTTGCTGCCGGCAGACTATGTAAGGACATTGTATAAGGATATAGCAGGTAAGGAATATTTCAGGCCGGGGGATTCGATTGACATTTCCGACTATTTCCGCCGTGATACAGCCGCACTGCTGGCTGCATCGGATAGTGGCCCCTTGAATGACGATGAAAAAAAACGTCTTGCGTTAATTATGTATACTTCCGTATTCGAAGTAGAAATAGTGCCTGTTTATCAACAAGGTGGAATTTTACCTGGCGAGTATGTAACCGGACACATAAATAAGTATTTACAAAATGTTTCTGAAACAGACCTTACTTACAATGCTGCACCTTCCGATACAAAGTATGTAAAGATGATAAGCGGTTCGAATATTATCTTCAAAAATTTTGCGGAAACGTATGACGGTCAAGGGGACGCTTATACATATTATCTAAATATGGAGCACACAACTTCTCTGGATAGAGTACCAGCGGATAATCAGGAAGTCGCTTCTGTGAAATATGACAGGGGACTTAATGTCAGCTATATAGATGCAGACGGAAGTCCACTTACCAGCCTCACTGATGAGAATAGCTATAGAACTTATGCTGGAAAAAACAGCGCTGCTATTAATTTCCCCGATAAATCACAGTATCCTGCCGGGAAGGTGTTCGACCACTGGACGGTTGAGGAAATGTCGGATACAGGAGCATGGACAGAAAAAACGGGACTTACATATAAGGAAGGCGATACAGCTGTTTATACATTTGCATCCGGTCAGAATGCGAATAATAAAAGCATACGCCTGAGAGCAGTGTGGAAGGACATCAGCCCTGATTCCTACATCTCGATCCCGAAAAATATCCTGCTGACTGAAAATGGAACGAACCTCAATCCGGACAAGGATCATGCGGGGGCGAGGGTAACGGTTGCTTACAAGAGCGTGAGTGGAAGCAATAAACAGGTGAATGTAGACGTCCTGAAAAACTTTGAACTTATCCAGACTAATGACCAGAATAAAAAACTATTGGTTTCTTCTTATGACAGTCAGGGGCAGCTGTTAGATGCACCGGCCATCAGTGAGGGCTATGCAAGAGCCGGTGTATTAGGCACGGCAAACCAGTCTCAGGATATCTGGTTCAACACGAAGTCCCAGGAGGGCAACGGGGTATACAAAGGAGTCTTCCAGATCAGTACCGATCCAACGGATACAGGGCAGGGGACCTTGTTTTATATCTCCGCTGTACAATAAACGGGAGGTGCATCATGACAAGAAAAATAATAAGTGCAGGCATTTTATTGATGCTTCTTCTATTCAGCGGAGGCACCGTCTCGGCAAACGGGAATACCGGAGGCGGCGGGGACAGCGGACAAACAAAATTCATCTATATTGCAGATAATAGGCCTCCGGTGGTTGAAATTGAGAGAGGGGAGGGTGTGCACGCCACAGCCCTCAAAACAGGTGATTCAGGCGTAGTGCTAGGCCTGAAAGTCTTGGTAATTGCATCGGCAGCACTGCTGATGTTGATTATATACTATAAAGAAAAAGAAAAAGGAGAATCAGATTATGAAGAAAACTAAATTTATGAGTATGCTGGCACTGACAGCAGTAGTTAAATCATGAACGATGAAATAAAGCGCCGGCATGTTGAAGAGGAACTGGCAGATGTACTGTTTTTTGTACTGCGTTTTGCTCAGATGAATCACATGGATCTTAAGGATATACTGACCAGGAAAATACAGAAGAATGGCCAAAAGTATCCTGCCGATGAAGTAAGGGGTAAAAATTTTAAGTATAATGAATATAAATAAGTGAATAAGTAAAGAAGCTATATTTTGGTTTCGTTCAAGTGATTGTTATAGTATATACGCGCAAACATGTGTGTAAAAGGGCAAAAACACATAAACGGCTCAACGGAATTAAAAGTGTTGAGCCGAATTAGGAGGTATCCTGTAATACACGGTCTCAGGCGATCTATTAGCATGGCTGTACGATAATGTTAAAATAGGTTGACTTTTCCATGCGGGTGTGCATATAATATGAATGAATAATTCATTCACTAGAAAGGGCTGTTTACATGAAAAATGAAAGAATCCACGCTATTTATGATGCTTCTGTGCAGCTATTCCTTCAGCAAGGGTATTCTAAAACGCAGATCAGCCACATTGCCAGGAAAATAGGCGTTTCCGTAGGTACCATATACCATGATTTTACAGGAAAAGAGGAAATCATGCATTTCCTGCTGAAGTGCACTTTGGATCCAGATTTTATTGAAAGAGATTTTGAAAGACCCATAACAGAAGAACTTTTCTGGGATCTGGATCAGGAAATAAAGGATGCATTTGAATCTATTGCAGATGAGTTCGGAAGGAATCTGGAGCATGCCGGGACATCCTATGGTTTTGAAGATTTGATTTCGGATGCATTTGACCTGATGTCCCGATATGCTGTGGGATGTCTCTTCATAGAAAAGAACCCGATGGACTGCGGACGTTTGATTCAATATTACACAGATTACCGGAAACAATTTTTCGACACGATGTCAGCCTATATGGAGTCATTTATCCAAACAGGAATTATACGTTCGTTAAAAAGCGTGAAACTTTCCACCAGTCTGATCATTGAGACGCTGTCATGGTGGGCCATGGATGTTCGTTATGTTACTTTTGAGAAGCAGGATATTTCACCGGAAGAGGCGAAGGAAGTATGTATGGATAATATGATCCATGCCTATAAAAAATGAAACAGCAATGAAACAATGGGGCAGGGATGTCCCCAATATTTTAAACACAATATGAATGAATGGTTCACTCAAACCGAGAGAGCAGGAGCTTAGGAGGCTGTATTATGAAGTATGCAGGAAAAATATGGGGATGCGGTATTATAGCTGCAGTTACAATATTAATTGGAGGAGCATGTGCAAAAAAGCCGGCAGATGAACCGAATGTACTTAAATTTCCATCTGACAGCATAACAGAATTGAATATATTTTATGATGAGGAGGAGATTACATTTTACAAAAGCAGTGACGAGACAATTACAGTAAAAGAATTTATGACAGACTGTGATAAACGATATTTTGCGAGTGTGAAACAACAAGGAAATTCGCTGCAAATCAGCGAAGGGAAAAAGCCATTATTTAAAAGTGGTTTTCACAGATACGTGGAGGTCTATCTGCCGGATTCTTATTCGGGCAGCCTGGGGGTTACGACTACAGATGGGGATATTAATCTAAGTCGGACGGTCCTGGATTTGGAAAGCCTGCGGATTGACAGTACGTCCGGTACGGTTACGATCAGCGGGGCCAGTGCACCATCCATTTATTTATCCACGACCAGGGGAACATTGAAGCTGGGCAAGATCCGGGGCGGGCAGATCCGCCTGGAAACAACCTCAGGAGAACTGAAATGCAGCAAAATGGAAGGTACAATCTCTTACACTACCACAAGCGGGAATGCAGTAATCAAATCCGCAGCAGGCAGCGGCGTTTACCGGGCAGAGAACTCTGGGAAGCTGTATGTTTCATATGAAAAGGTGGATGGAGATTTATCCTTTTATAATAAAAATGATAAGATCGAGCTCCTCCTTCCACGGGGGCTGGAGTATGAACTGAGAGCGGTAACGAAAAACGGGACCGTCAAGGCCCCTCTTTCAGACGGGATGCTTGTTGAAAAGGGCCGCATAGAAGGGGATGTGGGCGATAGGCCGACAGTGAAGATCGAGTTGGAATCTAAGAATGGAGATATTCGGGTTGAGCAATAAGATACGGGATATAGTGTATTAGTTTTACATCCTTTCCACTAAAACATAAAAATCTCTTGACATACATACCGTAAGTATGTAAAATAAACATACCGTTAGTATGTTAAAGAGAAATAGGAGTGAGACATGGCAAGAAACAAATATCCTGAAGAAACCAGGAATTTAATCATTGATACCGCTGCCCGTCTGTACAGTGAGAAGGGGTATGACCATACATCCATTCAGGACATAATCGATCACCTGGGCGGTCTAAGCAAGGGGGCCATATACCATCATTTTAAGTCAAAAGAGGATATCATGATGGCAGTTGCCGACAAGATGTATCTTGGCTCTGAGTCAGAGATGATGAAGGTCTCCAATAGAAAAGATCTGAGCGGGATGGAAAAGCTGAAGGAACTTTTCCGGGTATCTGCGTTCAATCCTGCACAGAAGGAGATGTTTGAAGTGGCTCCGGATATGCTGAAGAACCCGCAGCTTCTCGTGCTATATTTGCGTGACTCTGTCCAGAGAGAGGCAACGGAATTGGTCTGGAAGGTGATTGAAGAGGGAATCGAAGACGGTTCCATTCAGACGGATTATCCAAAGCAGCTGGCGGAAGTCATTATGCTGCTGGGAAATGTATGGCTCAACCCGATGATTTATCATTGCGGTCCGGAGGAGATGATTGAGAAGGTAAAGTTTTATCACATAATACTGCAATCATTTGGGATCAATGTTATTGACGATAAAGTGCTGGCTGCTTTGGAAGAATATGCAGCTATATATCAGAAAAACAAGAATAATTAGGATGATCACAATCTGTCCTGCCTGAACAGGACAGATAATTTTTGGATATATACATACCAACGGTCGGTATCTAAAACAAAAAATGGAGGCAGAATATATGAAGCAAAAAAAAGGATTCTCAAAAGATTTTTGGCTGGTCGTGGCCGGTCAGATTATTTCGTTGTTCGGCAATGCGGTTATGAGATTTGCATTGCCGATTCATCTGCTGAACGTAACGGGTTCAGCGGCGGTACTTGGTGTTGTTTCCGGGTGCGCATTTATTCCTCTGGCGGTAATGTCACCCATCGGAGGTATCATAGCGGATCGGGTAAATAAGCGAAATATCATGGTATTTTTGGACTTTTTTACTTCGGCCCTGACAATCCTCTTTTTACTATTTTACGGAAAAGTTAATATAACGGGGCTTGTTATGGTGATGCTGTTTATGCTTTACGGCATATCCGGCGCTTACCAGCCTTCCGTGCAGGCCAGCATACCGGTGTTGGTGTCCGGTGAAAGAGTGATGCAGGCAAATGCAGTCATTAATATGGTATCTTCGCTTTCAGGTCTTCTGGGGCCTGCACTTGGAGGAATTGCATACAGTTTATGGGGGATTTACCCGGTTTTGGCTATGGCTGCAGGATGTTTCTTTTTATCGGCGGTCATGGAACTCTTTATTCATATCCCCTCTTCACGTAGGACACGGAATGTCTCCGTACTGCGTGAGGCAGCTGCAGATTTAAAACAAAGCATATCTTACATCAGCCGTGAAAAGTCTGAGATCGGAAAGCTGACACTTTGCTGTGCGGGGGTAAATCTGGTGATGTCCTCCCTGATGATTATAGGGCTTCCTGTAATCGTTATGCAGCTGCTGAGGTTTTCAGAGAGCGAAGCATCCAGATTGTATGGATTCATGCAGGCGGCACTGGCGGTCGGCGGACTGGCAGGCGGAGTGGGAGCCGGTGTGCTGGGGGCAAGACTGAAAGTGGGGAATAGTTGGAGACTGATAGCATACTGTGGAATTCTCCTGGGGCCTATCGGTGTCATTTTGATGATAGACGGTCCGGCATATCTGACGTATGCGGCGCTGACGGCAGTAGGAATGGTTATCATGGCATTATCATCTATATACACCATCCAGATTATGTCCTATATCCAAATGACAGTGCCGCAGGAAATGATCGGAAAAGTAATATCCTGGATCATTGCGGTATCAACCTGTGCACAGCCGGTTGGGCAGATGGTCTATGGTTTTCTGTTTGAGAAGCTGGATCATGGGGTATTTATTATCTTTTACGCGGCGGCTGCGCTTGGGCTTCTGATTGCGTGGTACAGCAGGAAAGCGTCAGGAGAGCTTGGGGGTGAAATGCAGCCAATATTCTGAGTTTAAACTGAATATATTGCAGAAGCATGCTGATTTCCATCACACGGAGTGATATAATTAAAAAAAGTGATATGGAGGCAGTACATATGATATATGAGGGATAGGAAAATTTGTTTTCTTCCAAGATATTAGAAAGAGGCTATGATTACTGGGCCGAAGGATTGGTTTCCGATGTCTTGTCTACAGAAGACGGCTATGAGGCAATTGTAAGCGGCTCATACAATTATGAAGTGGAAATTATAGTAGATGATGATGAAGTGCTGGAGATGTATTGTGACTGCCCTTATGCAGAGGAGGGAAGATACTGTAAGCATATGGCGGCGGTTCTGTATGAGCTTACAAATCAATGTATGGCTGCCGGGAGCAGCAGATCTGCAAGTGATTCCGGAAAAGCCGGTGACATCCCGGATACAGAACACAGGAGACAGGAAATCGCCGCTTCCGTTGACCGTGTGAGTGAAGCTGATCTCAGAGATTATGTCAAACAACTTCTGTACAAGGATAAGAACTTATATGAGAAATTCAAAATCCAGTATGAATTCAGCGACAGCCGGGAAATGATGGAGATATTCAAAAGTCAGATCGATAAGATTTTCGAAGAACAGTGCCAGGAGTACGGATACCTGGACTATTACCATGCCTCAAAATTGGAAAAACAGATATACAGGATCATGGGGGATATAACGGGGAAACTGATGAAGTGTGGCTGCTATCAAGAGGTTTTTGAACTGTCGCTGTATTTATATAAAGAGCTTGAATATGTGGCCGTCGACGAATCAGACGGCGTAACAGATGAGATTCTTGAACTTTGTACTGAAATATGGGAAGAGTTATTGGATGATTGCGGTGAACAGAGTATCGGGGATATGATATTCTCAGGTTTAAAAGATATCGTAAGCAGAAGTGGAGTGCATTACCGGTCAGAAAGGGCCTGGGGGTTTATGCAGGACTTCTTTGACGAAAGAGAATATATCACAGAAATGTTGAACATTGTTGAAGAGGCATTAAAGAAATGTGATAGCCGGAAGGTCACCTGGGAGGATTCTTACACAATAAGTACCTGTGTGACAGATATACTATATTTTATGGAAGAGCTGGGGTATTCGGACACTGAATTGACGGAATTTTCGCGGCAGTACTGGAATCTGGATGACGTACGGAGATATTGGATCAGCAAGGGCCAGAAGGCAGGCGCTTATGAACAGACAATCGGTCTTATCAAGGAAAGTTTGGAACAGTCAAAAGGCAAACCTGTCCTGGTAATGGAATACAGACGCACTCTGATGCAGATTTATAAACAGATGGGGGATGTGGAGAAGTACCGTGCAGAATTAAAAGACATCATCCTAAATGAATCATGGGCCTCGAAGGAAGACTATGAGGAATATAAGGCTTTGTTTACAAGTAAAGAATGGGAACAGGAGCGGGAAGCAGTTTTTACGGCGCCTTATGGCGAGCAGCATTTATATGAATTGCTGCAGGAAGAAGGGCTTTATGGGCGTTTGCTGGAGGCGATAAAAAAATCGGGAAGTTTAAACATACTGCGCCGTTATGAGAAAATATTACAGAAAGAATATGCCGAAGAGATAGTTCAGATATATGCAGACAATATAGAAGGGATGGCGGATCGGGCCAGCAACCGATCAACGTACAAGGAGATAGTACAGATTTTGTCCCATATGAAGGAGTTCAGAGGCGGGGCGGAAATCGTGGAACGGATTGTGGGATCCTGGAGATATAAGTATCGGAAACGAAGAGCTATGATGGAAGAGATAAAGGACTTATAACATTTCATGAAAAAAAGTTAAGAGCTGTTGTTTCATAGTGGAAGAAACTTCTATGGAGCTGCGGCTCTGTTTCTTATATAATAGGAAAGTGCTTAGCACTTGCTAATTATATAAAACCCTCCGGGGGATGCACACGCCATGATAAGGTATATAGCCGCAAAGCGGCGCCAAAGTGTGCAAGCCCCACATGAGTGAGGGGGTGGGAAGACCATGTGGGCTTGCCCACTTTGATCTATAATAGAAACGCAGAGAATTATAACTGGAAAGCAATGTGCAAGGTTGTTATAATAGAAGAAGATTAATCTTGAAAGCGGATAATCCTCCCACCTCTATAGGCGGAGGGTAAGCAAACAGATTTTGATAAATTCTTAATTGGAGGATCAAGATGACAAAAGAAGAATTAGCATTGGAAATCATAGAACGTCTGAAAAAGGAATATCCGGATGCGGACTGTACCCTGGACTATGACCAGGCATGGAAACTGCTTGTGAGTGTGCGTCTGGCAGCACAGTGTACAGATGCCCGGGTAAATGTGGTGGTAGAGGATTTATATGCAAAGTACCCGGATGTGAATGCGCTTGCCCAAGCCGATGTGGAGGATATTGCGCGCATCGTAAAGCCATGCGGGCTTGGCAAAAGCAAGGCCAGAGACATCAGCGCCTGCATGAAAATATTAAAGGAACAATATGGCGGCGGCATACCGAAAACCTTTGATGAGCTGCTGAAGCTTCCGGGGGTAGGAAGAAAAAGCGCCAATCTAATCATGGGGGACGTATTCGGTGAGCCGGCGATTGTGACAGACACACATTGCATCCGCCTGGTAAACCGCATTGGACTGGTAGACAAAATAAAAGATCCTAAAAAAGTAGAGATGGCCTTGTGGAAGCTTATACCGCCGGCGGAAGGGAGTGACTTCTGCCACAGGCTTGTATACCACGGACGGGATGTCTGTACGGCACGGACAAAGCCGCACTGTGATAAATGCTGTCTTGCGGATATCTGCGCAAAGTCAGGAGTGGAGTAGAAGAGATACGGATGAAAGCAATGACTGAAAAAACACTGAATTATTTTGATATATCCCAGATCTGCGATTCCGGACAGTGTTTTCGGATGAGCCAGAAGGGGGAAGATACATATTCCGTGATCGCCGGGGAGAGATATCTGGAAGTCCGGCAGAGCGGGAACCAATGCACATTTTATTGTGATGAGGCAGAATACGAAAATTATTGGAAGCACTATTTTGACCTGGATACTGACTATGAAGACTATCAAAAATGTATCAGCCAGCGTGACCGGTATCTGTTGTCTGCCTCAGAATTTGGCAGCGGCATCCGCATCCTGCATCAGGATTTATGGGAGATGATTGTGTCGTTTCTGATATCCCAGCAGAATAATATTGTCCGGATCAGAAGGTGCATACAAAATATCAGCGAAAAATACGGGGATAGAAAACAGGATGCTGACGGCAACATTTATGATACGTTTCCGAAACCGGAGGCTTTGGCCTGCCTGGATGAGGACGAGCTGAAGGCCTGCAATCTGGGATACAGGAGCAAATATGTGGTCAGGACAGCCAAAAGCGTGGTAAATGGTGATATATCCCTGGATGAGATCCGGCAGATGCCGTATAAAAAGGCAAAAGAAGAGCTGTTGAAGCTATTCGGCGTAGGCGAAAAGGTGGCTGACTGTATCTGTCTGTTTGCGCTCCATCACCTCCAGGCTTTTCCAGTAGACACTCATATTAATCAGGCATTAAAACAGCATTATCCGAAAGGGTTTCCGAAAAGGCGGTATAAGGGCTGTGAAGGGGTTATGCAGCAGTATATATTCTATTATGAGCTTCTGGGAAAATAACGGCTTGATTCATATACAAAAGAAGATCGATGACGGATTGAGCGGCGGTAAATTTGTCAGGTAAGGGATTGGTGGAAACATGAGTATGGAATTAAAATTGGATTCAGAAATTATTTATGAAAATAATCTAGATACAATTAAATTTGCAAAAATGCTGGATGACCCTTCCCAGTGTTATAAATTCTATTGGCTCGAAGCAATCCTGAATTTAATTAGGGATAACGAAGTGGTAAGTTTTGATGCTATTATTAATGAAATGATCTGCGGGGCCTGGTATACAGTCACCTGTTTTCACCTCCATCTGGGACCGGTTATAAAAAACAAAACAGAGAATTTTCTTGAACATGCCATTAACACTCTGGCTAAGAACACGGATTTACCACAAGATGCAGAAAGGGAAGACATTATAGCGGCCATCAAGCTGAATGAAAAGGAACTGAGAAGTGATAAAACGAACCTTACGAACTGCGTTCCGTACAGGCTTTTGTCATCTTTCCTGGATGAGCTCGGAGGCGGGAACAAACTTTGGAACCAGCGGGGGAGGCTGATTGAGTATATCAATCGGATGAATGAAAAAACATCGCTTCTCTACACCATTATTGATGGAAAAGGACTGCAGAAAAAGATCCGAATAAATCCGCACTGGAGGCAGCTGATTCTGGATAACTATCCCGTAATATACAGCTGGATCCAATTAAAGAAAATCCGTTTTCTGCAGGACCGTAACCCGGGGGTTCCCGGCATCATATATAAATTAGAGCGCGAGAATAACAAGGTCCGGAAATTGCATCACGCCAGAGAGCTATGGAAGAGTGCGGTCGAAACAGGCGGCTCTCCGATATATGATATCTACTCAGGAAAAGAATTGGATCTTAAAAGTTATGACTTGGATCACTTTGTTCCACGGTCATACATCGCAAATGACGAATTATGGAACTTAACGCCAATGGAGAAGCGGCTGAATTCCAGCAAGAATAACAGACTTCCCGAATGGGACAGCTATTTTCCGGGGCTGGCTGGCAATCAGTATTACTTATATAAAATTGTTTTCAGCAATCCCGGTATCCGTAAAAAATTCGAAAATTGCAGGAGAGATAATCTCAATGCAATATGGGCAAGTGAAACCTTATTTATCGAGGGAAACACGGAGGAAAGATTTACGAATATACTTGAACATAATTTAAAACCACTGCATGAATCCGCCTTGCTGCAGGGATATGAATTATGGAAATGTCCTGCGGATTTGATTCTGTAGCTGCTTCCTTGAAATAAATAAGAAATCCAGAAAGTTTATGGAAGGCGGGAAATACGGATGGAAGATAGTAAGACAATCACCTATTATAATGAGCATGCAGAGGAATTTATAGAAAACACCTGGAAGGCTGATATGTCAGAAGTTTACGGCCGCTTTTTAAAATACATGGAGCCAGGTGCGCATATATTGGATGCGGGCTGCGGCAGTGGTCGCGATAGCTATTGGTTTATACAACAGGGATATCAGGTGACGGCTGCCGATGCATCAGAGTCGATGTGTAAAGCTGCTGAACGACTGACCGGCCAGAAGGTAGTGCAGTTCCGTTTTGAGGATATGGATTATCAAGAGGCGTTTGACGGTATATGGGCCTGCGCCTCTTTGCTGCATGTAAAGAGAGATAAGTTACCGGAGATAATTAGGAAAATGATGACTGCCTTAAGAGCGGGGGGCGTCCTATATGCCTCCTGGAAATACGGGATTTCTGAAAGATGGTCTGATAACCGGTATTTTTGTGATCTTACACAGGAAGAATTGTTACAAATACTTTCGCAACAAGGTGGATATGTATTAGAGGAATGCTGGATTACAGAGGATGTGCGGGTAGAGCATAAATCAGAAAAATGGCTGAATGCTATTATCAGAAAAAGTAATCGAAAAATAGAATGAATAGCTCGAATTAACTGTCAGACAGAGATTTACATTCTATTTGAAGACACGGTCTGAGTGTATAGAAAATATTTATGATGGGTAGAGACTGATATGAGAAGTTGCATTTAGTATTGCATATTGTGAAAACACATTAGACGTAATAAAATGGTAAAATAATCACTATAGAAAAGAGGAAATCCAAATGCAAAATGGGAACTATATGCCTTCTTATTCAGATGATCACCTTGTGTCAGATAATATTACGTTGGCAGATTATTTGGAAAGCCAGTTTGACTTAGATAAAATAGAACTGCCGAAAGAGTATTTTTACTCATGCCTGCCACTATGCCTTTTAGACGCAATTTATTCAATTGGTGTTACTTATACTTCAACATACAATGTAGTAATAAAATACTGTAAAAAATATAACATTCAGCAGTACAGGCAGAGCGATGCTTTTCCTCCGGCAGATAAACAGCATACAATCAGTCAATTAATAGAAAATATTGAAGAGACGGGGGTACTGGACTTTGCAAGATATGTAGTAGAAAATGAACAGAGAACATCAAGTAAAAATGGAATCTTAAAATCAGAGGCTGTTCTTAATTGTGCAAAAATAATGCAGAAAAACGGTATCGAAACACTGCAGGATTTTACTGAAAAATTCAATGAAAGTATTGCAAAGAAGTATCAAACGGTAAAAGGACAGGGAAGCGGAATCTCTCTTGCTTATCTCAAAATGCTCTGCGGTGATTCAAGTTTGTTAAAACCGGACAGGCATATAATTCGATTTTTAAATGGATTTTTTAGCCGTGAAGTAAAACCGGTAGAAGCGCAGAAGATGATTGCCGAGGCCGCTGAATATCTGAAAAAGAAACATAGAAATATAAATGTACGCAGTATAGATTATCAAATCTGGGCTCATATGAGCCACCTGAAGTAATACGGCAGAATTTAAGAAAGATACAACGGATAATCAGAAAGGAATCGAAATGGCATATAAGAAGGAGTTATGGGCAGAAGCGAAGAAGAAATGCAGGTTGTCAGAGGAAGACATCCGCATGGCAAAAGAAATGGGGCTGAATCCGAAAAGCCTGATCAAGAATATTCCAAGTCCCAAGGAGCAGTGGAAGGCGCCGGTTAAGGTGTGGATTCGGGATATGTATGAAACGCGCCAGAGGAAGGCTGCGCTGAAGAAGAGAAGAAAAGAAGCTGGGAAGAGTCAAGATTCGGTGGATTAAGATATTTTTTATATGGGGAAGTAGTAAAAAGCTTTATGAAACAAAAGGTTGATAATAATACAGCAATATCAGGCAGGTCTTATTGCAGAGTATAACAATCTTGAAAAAGGTGCGGAGGAAGTAAATCTAAAATCTTTTAAATACTATGATAGAATGCTGCCAGCACAAGATCATCTGCCAGAAGGCGGTTTGGGCAATTTGATTGCACTAACCCGGGAGGAAAAGCACTAATGAAAAGAGTAGTAGTTATTGGAGAAGAGGAAGAGGAGCTTATGTTCCATCAGTGTTCTGCTTTTATTTATGAATGGTTACTGAAGCAGGTGCATGTAAAAGAAGAGTCTCTGACAGATTGGCTGCTATATGATATATCAAGCAGCAATCCCAATATTTATTATAAGGCATTTTCACGCCATGAAGAATCAATGAATGGAGCGGATTGGGAGTGGTGGATATTAACGGCGGATCCTTATTATAAAGATAAGTATAATGGCTATAGATTTTTGGTACAGGCTAAAAAGTTATGGCCAAATAATCAGGATAATTATTCATTATTAAGTTATGGTAATAAAAATGGATTCCAGATAGATTTGCTTTTGAATGAAGCCAGATATAGAAATGCGTATCCTTTATATATGTTCTACACGACCACGCAGCCGGACATAACAGAACAAATAAAAAATATTCAATTCATAGGGGAAGAAACACTCAGACGGTGCGAAGACTGCATTAACGGATGTTTTTTATCAGATGCTGGAAGTATTAGCGAGATTCTTTTTAATTTGCCAAGACATAAAATATTTGATACAGAGGTACTAAATCATTCATTGAAATTATCTCTTTTAGATAAATTATTTCAGGATCTGAGCAAGAGCGATCATATATTTAATAAACTCAATCAGAGATTGATAAAATTAGGCGGAATGGACTCTCAATACAAAGACGGGGTATATGGCATTAAGCACAGTGGAAGAGGAATACCGAATTACTTAAAGATTTTTGTCGAACGCCAGGGGCAAGATCTTAGCTGGCTTGAGAGAGAAATGAAGTTTGAGATGGGAGAGATTGGCGGATTAGCTGTTATTGATCTGCGCGAGTGAAATGGGGCAAATTGCCCTGCATGATATAGTAACTGATTATCGTATTAAAAGTATACAGTATTAAAAGTGCGCAAAATCAATCGCAAAAAAATACGATTGATTTTTTGCGCACTTTTGCATATAATATAAACAAGAAAATGGAAAGGATATGCACAGCATGCGTGAAACAAGGGTTATAGAATTCAAAGAAACAATTACAAACACGTTTTTAAAAACAGTAAGTGCCTTTTCAAATTATGATGGAGGAGAAATTTTTTTTGGAATCGATGACGCTGGTAACATTAAAGGAGTGCCGGACATAAAACAAGCATGTTTGGACATTGAAAATAAAATTAATGATAGTATTTCTCCACAACCTAATTATACTCTGGAAATACAAAATAATGATAAAACGATCAAGCTTACCGTAAAAAGTGGTGGTCAAAAGCCGTATTTATACAAATCAAAAGCATATAAGCGAAACGATACAGCGACAATAGAGGTAGATACGCTAGAATTTTCAAGACTTATTTTGGAAGGAAAAAACATCGGATTTGAAGAGTTGCCATATAAAGAACAGGATTTAGCTTTCGAAATCTTGCATCAAAAATTAAAAGAAAGTATTCAGATCGAAACATTTAATCAAGATACATTAAAAACATTGAACCTATATGAAAGATTCAATGGATATAATAATGCGGCTGGTATTTTGGCAGATAAAAATCATTTTCCGGGAATTGATATGGTAAAATTTGGTGAAAATATCAGTATCATTCAAAAGAGAGCAACATTTGAAAAGATATCAGTATTGGATGTATATGACAAAACGTTAGATGTATTTAGAGATTATTATCAATATGAAGAAATACAGGGAGCCGATAGAAAGAAGATCGAAATAATACCAGAAGCTGCATTTCGAGAAGCAATTGCAAATGCTTTGATTCATAGAATGTGGGATGTAGAATCACAAATAAGAGTTCTAATGTTTGATGATAGGATAGAAGTTATTTCACCAGGAGGATTGCCCTCCGGAATAACGGAAGAAGAATATTTATCAGGTAAAATTTCAGTTCTAAGAAATAGAAATCTTGCAAACGTATTTTATAGATTAGGGTTTGTTGAGATATTCGGAACAGGCATTACAAGAATAAAACAACTCTATGAAGAGGGACTGAAAAAACCAGAATTTGAAATATCAGAAAATACAATTAAGATGGTACTTCCGGTTTTTGAGGAGAATTTAAATTTAACGGAAGATGAGAAAAAGATATATAAAGTTTTAAGTAAAACAATATTAAAATCAATTAGCGAAATTGCACCGTATGTCCCGTTTGGCAAATCAAAGACAACACAGTTGTTGAAAGATATGGGACAAAAAGGTGTCATAAAAGTTGAAGGTAGGGGAAGAGGTACTAAGTACGTAATAAAGTAATTGAGAATTCGGGGAGAGAATATTTTTAAGATATGAAGGAGAATAAGGATTGTGATTAAAATATAAAAAATATTATCCAGACCACCAAGCAAGGAAGGTTTTTGATGATATGCTGGGATTTCGAGCTTTATGTGATAATTATGAAGATATACTGGATCTTGGCGATTTATAATGGTCTCATAAATTAAGACACTTTTTCGGACAGATTTTAATGAATCTGATATACTAAAATCAGTATGAAAGA
>NZ_WKZK01000077.1:0-23708 GCF_009680135.1 Eubacterium sp. BIOML-A2 | reverse complement strand
GTCTGCTGGTGAAGTGTCAGGACATTTCACCAGCAGACATTGCCCCGCCAGCTCCCGGACTCACCTCGTCATTCGCGTCCTCCATCCATCAACGAGTCTAAAGCTCGTTAACTAACTCCCGATTTCCTAAACACAATCTTAATACAATTCAATTTAATTTTATCACCGCCTAAACGCGCCAAGTATTATGATAGAGATAAGAAAAGAGGGTGATAGTTATGTTGACGAATCTTATTTTAGGAATCATAGTAACAGCGGGAATGCTGTACGGCCTCTACTTGATGAGGGGCATTGATAATTTCATGGATGAGGAAAAGAAACTCCAGAAGAAAAACAGGAAAAAAGAATATGCAGTCATATTCGGTAAGAGCAGCGAGGAGGAAAAAATTGCAGGATGGTTTGAAAAAGCAGGTATCCGTCCGATTTATCTGGAAAGCATTTATATTGACAAGAACTGGAAGAAGGTAAACTATCTGGCCGCAGTCTCAGGATCCGATATTGATAACCTGTCGGTATGCAATCTGTTCCATAAAATGTACCCCGGCGTGCAGATGTTCAGCATATGTAATGAGAAAAGCAACATGAAGCTTTACAGGCAGTCACACATCAATGTATTTACAGAAAAAGAAGAACTGCTGCAGCGGCTGGAGCTGCTGGCCATGGAAAATGAGGTTGGTGCGGCATGAAACTGTTTACAAAACGACTGACCCAGACGCAGATGATTGTCTTGGGGTACTGTATTATCATTTTTCTGGGGGCAGGGCTCCTGATGCTGCCTGTATCAACGAAGGCAGGGGTATACACCCCCTTTACGGATGCGCTGTTTACCTCTACCTCTGCTGCATGCGTGACCGGACTGGTAATCGCGGATACTTTTCAGTACTGGTCCACATTCGGACAGTGTGTTATTCTGTGTATCATACAGATTGGCGGTCTGGGATTTATGACCATCGGCGTATGCTTCGCAATTCTCCTGCGGAGGAAGATTGGCCTCTGGACAAGAGGGACGCTCCAGGAGAGCGTCAATATTATGCAGGTGGGCGGAATTGTACGGCTGGCTAAAAAGATTATTGTCGGAACTGCGATATTTGAAGGAATGGGGGCTCTGATCCTGGCGGTCAGATTCAGCCGGGAGATGAGCCTGGGGAAAGCGGTATACTTTGGAGTCTTTCATTCCATATCCGCTTTCTGTAACGCCGGTTTTGATCTGATGGGGGAGAGCGGGGCATACTCTTCCTTTACTAAATATTATAATGACCCTGTTGTGAATCTGGTGATTATGAGTCTGATTGTCATTGGAGGAATCGGTTTTTTTGTCTGGAATGACATTTCGGTAAATAAGCTGAAGTTCCGTAAATACCGGCTGCACACTAAAATTGTACTGATATCGACAGCAATACTTATTTTTGGAGGAGCGGCGCTGCTCTTTTTCTTTGAAAAAAATAATACCATTGCCGGCATGCCTTTTGGGAATCAGGTGTTATGTTCACTGTTCGGATCAGTGACCGCAAGAACGGCCGGATTCAATACAGTGGATACGGCTGCACTTACCGACAGCAGCAAGCTTCTGACTACGATCCTGATGTTTATAGGAGGGAGTCCGGGGTCAACGGCGGGAGGAGTTAAGACAACCACATTTGTGGTACTCCTAATTTATGTACACGCCAATCTGCGGAAGGAAATGCACTGTAATATCCTGGGAAGACGGCTGGATGAGGATTCCATCAGGAAAGCCAGTGCGGTATTGTGCATTAATTTATTCGCAGTGATCCTGGCGGTTCTGGTTATTGTAACTGTACAGCCAGCGGCAATGACGGATGTTGCATTCGAGGTGGTGTCGGCTATTGGAACAGTGGGAATGTCCACCGGTATTACAAGGGACATGGAGACTGTCTCTAAGCTGGTGTTGATTTTCCTGATGTACTGCGGAAGAATCGGCAGCATGACATTTGCCCTTTCTCTTAGAGGGCACAAAATAGAGGCGCCCGTGAAGGCGCCGGTAGAAAAGATAATGATAGGATAGGCAGAGGTGAATATTATGAAATCAGTATTGATTATTGGACTGGGCAGGCTGGGCCATCATTTGTGTGTTAATATGTCTCAGCTGGGGAATGAAGTGATGATTGTTGACAGGAATGAGGAATGCATGCAGGACCTTCTCCCTTACGCCACGATGGCAAAGGTGGGAGACTGTACAAATGAGGATGTACTGAGGAGCCTTGGCATCGGGAATTTTGATATCTGTTTTGTATGTATTGGCTCTAATTTCCAGAGCAGCCTGGAGATAACCAGCCTGATCAAGGAAATGGGGGCAAAATATGTGGTTAGCAAGGCCAACAGAGATATTCACGCAAAGTTCCTCCTGCGTAACGGAGCGGACGAAGTCATTTACCCGGATCGGGATATTGCAGAACGGCTGGCGGTAAAACACAGCGCCAACCATGTATTTGACTATATCGAACTGACGGAGGGGTATTCCATATTTGAGATTCCACCGGTCGAGGAGTGGGTAGGGAAGAGCATCCGCCAGCTGGCTATACGCTCTAAATACCACGTCAGTATTCTGGGTATCAAGAAGGACGGACATCTGCAGCTGCTTCCTCATGCGGAGCGGATTCTGAAAAGAGAGGATCATCTAATGGTGGTGGGGCTGAAAAAGGACATCGACAGAATCTTGGCAAATATCCGCTAAAGTGTTATGATAGTACGGAATCAGTGAGCCAGTAATCCAGAAGAAGTTATTGCTCACACCCTGCGGTTGGGCACGGGAACAAGGAGGCAGCCATGGACGGAATGGGAAAGGCGATCAGGAATCTTGCAAAAAATATAAAGCTTATTTATGCACTGCGGACAATACTGATCGTATTGTCTGCCAGTCTGGTCTGCCTTTTGCTTAATCAGTTCGGTGTGGAAAAGGAAAACGGGCTGATGGTATTTATGGTGGCTGTGCTTTTGATCAGTGTATTTACAAAAGGGTATGAGTATGGCATCATAGGCGCTATTGTAAGCGTTATGATGTTCAACTATTTTTTTACGATTCCGGTACACACCTTCGCGATTATGAATCCGAATGATGTGGCGCTGATGGGCTTTTTTCTGATTACAGCCTGCATATCCTCCAGCCTGACGGCCCGCTTCCAGAAACAGCTGGTAATTGCCCAGGGCAGTGAGGAGACGGCGCTGAGACTCTATGAGATGTCCGAAAAGTTCATCAATGTAACCGGCAAAGATAATATTATCCAGCTGGGAATCCACTATATTTATGAGCATACGGGATATGAAAGTATTGTAGAGCTGGAAGGGGAGACAATTCCCGCCGGGTCTGGCAATGAGTACACTTCCAAGGACTACCTGATGTTCCCGATCATCGGTATGGCCAGACAGCTGGGGACTTTAAAGGTATTCAACCACAAACAGGGATTGGCGGCGGAAGCGGAGATGCTGGTGAAAACGGCGGCCAACCAGATTGGAATCGCGCTGGACCGCGAACTGATCTATGCGGAACAGGAGCAGACCAAACTGGAGGTGCAGCGGGAACATATGAAGAGCAGTATGCTGCGCAGTATTTCCCATGACTTTCGGACACCCCTGACAGGGATTATGGGTGACTGCAGCCTGATGATCGAGAACCAGACTATGGACAGACAGACACGGGACGAACTTTTGCGGGATGTTATAGAACAATCTATGTGGCTGATGAAGATGATGGAAAATGTACTGAGCATGACCCGGATCGAGAGTGGACAGCAGTTCATCGAAAAACACCAGGAGGTCATCGACGATATTGTCTATGAGGTGCAGAAGCATGTGATCGGCCTGAAAAGCAGAAGGGATTTCAGAGTGTCCCTGCCTGACCGTGTGGTTGTAGCGGATATGGACGGGAAGATGATCATGCAGGTCCTGGTGAATCTTCTGGACAATGCGGTGAAGCATACGCAGGACGGGGGAAGCATTTCCCTGGATGTTTCCTACCGGAAAAACAGGGTTTACTTTGTCGTGAAAGATGATGGCGATGGAATCGCAGAGGAGATGAAGGAAAAGATCTTCGATGAATTCGTATCACTTTCGGATAAAAGCACAGACAGAAAACGAGGAATCGGCCTGGGCCTTGCAATCTGCAAGGAGGTGGTGGAAGCCCACGGCGGCAGGATATGGGCAGAAAACCGCAGAGAGGGCGGCGCCAGATTTACCTTCTGGCTGGAAGCAAGAATTGCAGAATAAGGGAACCTGTTAACAGGCCGCGAGAAAATAGTAACGAATCATGAACGGGTGGTATAGATGAACGAGAAAAAGACAATTTTAATTGTTGAAGATGACAAATATATTGTAAATTTCATGAGTATGACATTAAAAGATGAGGGATACGGCTATTATGTCGCGAAGTCGGTAAAGGAGGCAATCAGCCTTTTCTACGCAAACCAGCCGGATATGATCCTGCTGGATCTGGGGCTTCCGGATGGGGAAGGCCTGGAGGTGGTTAAGCATGTCAGGGAGTTGTCCAACACTCCGATTATTGTCGTATCTGCAAGGCAGGAAGAGCAGGAAAAGATACAGGCACTGGATGCAGGGGCCGATGATTATGTTACGAAACCATTTTATATGGGAGAACTGATGGCGAGAATCAGGGTTGCCATGCGTAAGATGGAGAAGATGGCGCCTGACAGCGCTCAGGAAATGTTTCATCAGGATTATCTGACCGTAGACTATACGAAACGAAGTGTCCAGGTGGACGGAGAGGAGATCCACCTCACTCCTATCGAGTATAAGATCCTGACGCTGCTTATTTCAAACCGCGGAAAAGTACTGACCCACAACTATATATTAAAAAAGATCTGGGGGTATGGTGAAGGCGTCGAGGCCGGTACACTCCGGGTATTCATGGCCACGCTGCGCAGAAAGATTGAGAAGAATCCTGCAGAACCCCGGTTTATAGTGACAGAAGTAGGCGTAGGATACCGGTTCAAGGAATAGAGCCAATCTGCCCGTATTCCTTGCATCCGTTTCCTACGCCTTTGTCTGAAGCGCATTTAGTATGTCAGGAATCTCCTTCGATTCCGAAAAAATCTGATATTCCGGTTCCCGGATATCCCCGAGATAGTGGGCATCTGAACTGCTTACGATATTGCATTGTAAGAAGTACGGATGCTCTTTTTGTATTCTGTGCAGGTTTTTCAGGTCATGGAACTCCGCACAGGTAAAGGTACTGTCTGGCGGGACGAATCCCAGGTTGGAGAGGACACTCGTTGAACTCTTATCCACATGGGCCGGATAGGCGATGCCGCCATAGGACGCAGTCAGGGAAAAAGCATCGTCGAACGTAATGTCCGTGGCATTAATCAGCAGATTCTCCACCGTACCCGTTACTTTGTCCTTCTCGTCCATGATCTGCTGTTTGCCGAATATCGCTTCCCTATTCTTAATGGGAAGCATATGTTCATACACATATCCGTCGAATGCAAGGGCATTCTCCAGTGCGGGAAAGAGGCAGATGACGTGAACTTCCTCAGCTGTGCACAGCTCCATTCCGGGAATGACAATGACACCGTATTCTCTGCCGTGAACCATGGCTGCGGGGCAGTTTTTGCAGCTGTTGTGATCCGTGAGGGCGATAACGTCCAGGCCCTTGATGGAAGCCATACCTGCAATATTGGCAGGAGTCATGTCATCATCTCCACAGGGGGAGAGGCAGGAGTGGAGATGCAGGTCATAATATAACGGAATCATGATAATCCTGCTTCATAAACTTCCAGAGCCATGTCAAAAACCGGAAGTTCCGTGGTCAGGACGGCAATGCCTTCGCTTTCTGCCTGTTTTAGCGTCCCTTCGTCCAGTCCAACACCCTCCGCCAGGATGATGCAGGCGGTCTCCGTCAGAGAGGCAACCGCCAGTGTATTCTTATTCCCCATTACCGTAACCCAGACACCGTCTGCCGGGGCCTTACTCATAGCGATGCTGAGCAGGTCGCAGCAGAATACTTTGGACAGTTCCCGCTTCGGATCCCCTTTTACCAGCACCTTACATCCGGGTATCTCTAATACAGCCTGTAGTTTCATACTTTATTCCTCCCTCTTATTTTTATGCCTCTGCGGAACTCCGAATGCATCCAGTTCTGCCGTGAGCTTATGTATGTACTCATGAAGCAGCTTGGCGTTGTCATCATCAGAGTTACAGGTCAAATTGGATGTTTTGGAAAGAAAATCGATCTCTTTTGAGAGACTGGAAATATGTTCTCTCAGTACGTAGATACAGTCATTGCTGGTTGCAGCTCCTCTTACGATATCTTCTGCCAGAGTCTGGCAGGTGGGCGCCCCGCAGGATCCGCAGTCCAGCCCCGGGAACTTTTTGGTCAGTTCTTCCACCGTGCTCATCATTTCCAGGCTTTCCTTGAAACTGTTGCCAAGACGGAAGACCGGTTCATACTCCACATCATCATCCCAGTGTACGCTTTTCAGCTCAGGATGGCTGGAGAGATGGCTTTTGGAGACGGGCTGATAGCGCAGCAGGCGTTTCGTCTTGGTAGTTGCCACATAAGCGTTTTCCACGGTCAGGGTGCCGCCAACACAACCGCCGTTGCAGGCACTGAGTTCGATAAACTTCAGGCCGTGAATCCTCTCATCCTCAATCTCTTCCAGAACTCGAAGGATATTGACGATACCATCGGCCGCCAGATAGCTGTCGATCAGAAGACCGCCCACTTCGCCGCCGGCATTGCCCCAGCCAAGCCCGATCCTGCCGGAATTGGAGAGCGGCTCCAGCTGTGATTCGTCCCGGCTCATATGCGGGAGCAGCAGCGGATAGACATCCTTGATGGCAACCACTTTATCAATGTTGCTCTTGTCGATTCCCAGAGGCGCTTTAGAATAAGAAACCTTGGAGGGGCACGGGGAGATAAAGATGATCCCGATATCCTCGGAAGGCAGCCCCGTTTTCTCTATGGCGCGCGCCCTGGCTATCTCGGCGGCAACCTCTACTGGCGGTTTGATCGGAAGCAGCTTGGAGAGCAGGGAGGGGAACTTCACCCGGATCAGCCTGACCACGGACGGACAGGCGGAACTGATGAACGGCCCTTCGTCTTCATGTTCCTTCATATACTCCCTGGAAGCTTCGGAGACCAGCTCCGCCGCCGCACTGACCTCGTATACGTCGTCAAACCCCAGTTTAAGCAGGGCGTTCAGTATAATGTCCACATTAGTCAGGTTGTTGAACTGAGAATAGAGTGACGGCGCGGGCAGTGCAACAGTGTATTTGTAATCGTTCAAAACATTTAAGGAATCATATATTGGTATCTTTGCATGGTGCGGGCAGTAACGGATACACCTGCCGCAGTCTATGCAGAACTTATCGATAATATGGGCTTTCCCATTATGTACACGAATTGCCTGGGTCGGGCAATACTTGATACAATTAATACAGCCCTGGCAGAGGTCTTCCTTGAGTCGGACAGACCGCATAAATTTGTCCATGACAGCTCCTTTCGTTACAGTGATTCATAAATCCGGCTGTGCGGTTAGATAAATACCTTCATGGTAACAGTAGTGCCCTTTCCGGGCACAGATTCTATGTGAAAATCATCCGAATATTTCTTCATATTCGGAAGTCCCATGCCGGCACCAAAACCGAGAGAACGCACTTCCTCCGGCGCAGTAGAGTACCCCTCCTGCATTGCCTTGGAGATGTCCTCGATACCAGGCCCCACATCGGCAAGGACCATTGTGATCTCAGTATCCGAGATTGTAACGGTGATTTCTCCGCCATTGGCATGAATCACCATATTGATCTCACCCTCATACATGGCGATGGCGACCTTGCGGATAGCGGAAGCATTCACTCCCAGCATCTTCAGTTTGTTTTTAATGGCGCTGCTGGCCTCCCCGGCACGGGTAAAATCATCCCCGGAGATCGTATAAGTAAATGTCAATAATTCATCCATTCAGGCACCTCCCCGTAGTCCGTGTTCGTACAGGATCCCACATGTTGTAAACATAAAATGCTTGGTGGCCAGAATAGCCATTCCCTTGCCGCGGGCCAGTGCAATGATATTCTCATCCGGCATCTTGCCGCGTACAAATACAATACAGGCAATGTCCAGCATCTCCGCCGTTCTGACCACCTGCGGATTGCACAGTCCGGTAATCAGGACAGAGCACTGATCGGCAAAGGCAAGGACATCGCTCATCATATCAGATGAAAAAACGAATTCTGCATCCAAATCCAATAATTCTTCGCCGAACAGAATGTCGGCATCCAGCAATTTCTTCATTTCCCCTATTGTCATAAGCCCTCCTAAATTCTGAAAATAAAGTATTAACCCAAGAAGATATCAGGTAAAATCATGGGTTTAGTATAGCATTTGTACCTATAAAAAGCAATCGGGAGTTAGTTAACGAGCTTTAGATTCATTGACGGATGGCGGACGCGAATGACAAGGTGAGTCCGGGAGCTGTTGCATCCAAACGGTAGTTAAGAGCTCATTCCCCGGAGGGGCCCTCGTACGGTAGCAACGGATGGAACAGAATTGGTGATTCGTTTATATAGGTGTAAGTGTTAGATCGCCTTGTTACCCGTGAATATACTGGACTACAAAAAAATTGTATGGTTCATTAATAAAATGCATTAATACATAAGAAAAAAACATATGGAGTTACACATGATAATCGTTACTAAATAAATAGTATTTGTCAAAAACAGTCACAAAGCTCCCATACATAAAAGCCTTAAAATCCATTTAATCAAGATGCATGATACGCATAGCCAATTCCATCCGCCTCCCCCGTCTCGGGCTCCACCTTAGGAACGAGTCTTTGCCTACCGGTCGGATGAACCAGCCAAGCGAACTGTAAGCGGCAAGCCCTCCGGCCTGTATGGTCGGTTTAAAATCCTGACCGCTTACAGTTCGCTTGGCGTCCCCCATCCGTGCCGAGACTAAAGCTCGTCACTAAATCCCGATTTCGTGAATATTAGTAATAATGAGAATAATTATCGGCAAATATGAACAAAAAGTAACGTAAATAGTTCTGGAATTTTGTCATATCTCATGGTATTATAATATGGGTATAAACCCAAAGAAAAGAATGGAGGTTAAGCGATGCTCGCGAAGAAACAAACCGTTCCGTTTACAGGAACAAAGGAACAAGAAGAATCTTTATTAAAAGTGATAGCTGAGCTGAAGGATGAAAAAGGCGCCTTGATGCCGATTCTTCAAAAAGCCCAGGATATCTATGGATACCTTCCAATAGAGGTACAGACAATCATTTCTAACGAAACCGGGATCCCTTTGGAAAAGATATACGGAGTTGTTACGTTCTATTCCCAGTTTACATTAAACCCCAAAGGAAAATATCAGATTTCCGTCTGTCTCGGAACTGCCTGTTATGTCAAAGGCTCCGGGGATATTTACAATGCGCTCATGGAAAAACTTGGCATTGTTGGCGGGGAATGTACGCCTGACGGCAAGTTTTCACTGGATGCATGCCGTTGTGTAGGCGCCTGTGGACTGGCTCCGGTTTTGATGGTCAATGACGAAGTATACGGCCGTCTGACGGTGGATGATATTGACGACATTTTAGCAAAATACGAATAAGCCTATGATGCCGGAAATATCTCTGAACATATTGGACGTTGCTGAAAATTCTGTACGTGCAGGAGCATCACTTATTGAAATAGGGGTTTCTGTGCAGACAGAGGAGGACACGCTCACCGTTGTAATCAAGGATGACGGATGCGGTATGTCTGCAGAACAGGTAGAAAAGGTGCAGGACCCATTTTACACGACTAGGACTACGAGAAGAGTAGGTTTGGGAGTGCCTTTTTTCAAACAGGCTGCAGAGAGTACAGGAGGGAGCTTCTCCATTATGTCGGAATTAGGAAAGGGAACAGTGGTAACCGCTGTTTTTGGATTATCACATATAGACAGAATGCCGCTCGGGGATATTAGTTCTACCATACATACACTGGTTGTTTTCAATGAACAGATTCGATTCATCTATACTTACCGGTATAATGACAGTGAGTTTGTTCTGGATACTCGTGAGATCAGAGAGATTCTGGGGGAAGATATTTCTTTCTCAAGTCTGGAGGTTTCCGGATTTATCAAGGAATTTCTCGAGTCAAATAAGGCTGAGGCAGACCAGGGAGCGGATATATAGATGATTTTGAAAATAAGAATGGAGGAAATATATGAAATCTCTCGAAGAATTACGCGCAATTAGAGAAAAAATGCAGGGTAAAGTCGGCGTCCGCGCAGAGAGCGAAGACCAGATCAGAGTGGTGGTCGGCATGGCTACCTGCGGAATCGCAAGCGGCGCAAGACCAGTGCTGACAGCTCTTTCCGATGCTGTTCAGGAGCAGGGCCTTAACAATATTAACGTAACACAGACAGGATGCATTGGACTCTGCCAGTACGAGCCGATCGTAGAGGTCATGGAACCAGGCAAGGAGAAAGTTACATATGTAAAGATGAATCCGGAAAAGGCATTGGAAGTATTAAGAATGCATCTTCTGGACGGCCAGGTCGTAACAAAGTATACATTGGGTGCAGTACAGAAGAGTGTTGAGAAAAAATAAAGGAGGCTGATGATTATGTATCGTTCGCACGTTTTGGTTTGTGGTGGAACAGGTTGTACTTCCTCCGGAAGCCCGAGAATTATAGAAAAACTTGAGAAAGAGATCAAAGCCCAGGGCCTGGCTGATGAAGTCGGTGTTGTAAAAACCGGCTGCTTCGGCCTGTGTGCGCTGGGACCGATCATGATTGTATACCCGGAAGGATCCTTTTATTCCATGGTACAGGAAGACGATATTCCGGAGATTGTATCCGAACATCTGTTAAAGGGAAGGGTAGTTACCCGTCTTCTTTATGATGAGACAACAAAGACAGACAAGATTCTTCCTCTGAATGAGACAAAATTTTACAAGAAACAGAAGAGAGTCGCTTTGAGAAACTGCGGTGTTATTAATCCGGAGGATATCGAAGAATACATAGGTACGGGGGGATATGAGGCCCTGGGTACCGTACTGACGGAAAAGACACCGGAAGATGTCATCCAGATCCTGTTGGACAGCGGCCTTAGAGGACGCGGAGGCGCCGGTTTCCCGACGGGTTTGAAGTGGAAATTTGCGGCGGCAAATGACGCGGATCAGAAGTATGTCTGCTGTAATGCCGACGAGGGAGATCCGGGTGCATTCATGGACCGTTCTGTACTGGAAGGCGACCCACACGTAGTTCTGGAGGCTATGACAATCGCAGGCTATGCGATCGGTGCTTCACAGGGTTACATTTATGTGCGTGCTGAGTACCCAATCGCAGTAAAACGCCTCGAAATCGCGATCGGACAGGCGAGAGAATACGGCCTGCTAGGAAAAAATATTTTCGACAGCGGCTTCGATTTTGATATTGAATTGAGACTTGGCGCAGGCGCCTTTGTCTGCGGTGAGGAAACGGCTCTTATGACTTCTATCGAGGGCAACAGAGGGGAGCCAAGACCTCGTCCGCCATTCCCGGCGCTGAAAGGTTTGTTCGAGAAGCCGACCATATTGAATAATGTTGAGACGTATGCGAACATCCCGCAGATTATCGTGAACGGCCCGGAATGGTTTGCATCCATGGGTACGGAAAAGTCTAAGGGTACAAAAGTATTCGCTCTCGGCGGTAAGATTAACAATACTGGTCTTGTGGAGATTCCAATGGGAACCACGCTCCGTGAGATCGTAGAAGAGATTGGCGGCGGTGTGCCGAACGGCAAGAAGTTCAAAGCAGCCCAGACAGGGGGACCATCCGGCGGCTGTATTCCGGCCGAGCACTTTGATGTGCCGATCGACTATGATAACCTGATCAAGATCGGCTCCATGATGGGATCCGGCGGTCTGATCGTTATGGACGAAGACAACTGTATGGTAGATATCGCGAAGTTCTTCCTGGAATTTACAGTAGACGAATCCTGTGGTAAGTGTACGCCATGCCGTGTCGGCACAAGACGTATGCTGGAGATCCTGGAGAAGATCACGAAGGGCCAGGCTACTATGGAAGATCTGGATAAGCTGGAAGAACTGTGCTACCACCTGAAATCCAATTCCCTGTGCGCATTGGGGCAGACAGCGCCGAACCCGGTACTTTCCACGCTTCATTACTTCAGGGACGAATACATCGCACATATCGTAGACAAAAAATGTCCGGCAGGAGTATGTAAAGACCTGCTCCACTACAAGATTGATGCTGATAAATGTAAAGGGTGTACCTTATGTGCAAGAACCTGTCCGTCTGATGCAATCATTGGCAGCGTAAAAGAACCACATATGATTAACCCTGAAAAATGTGTTAAGTGCGGTGCTTGTATGGAAAAATGCCGTTTCGGTGCGATTTACAAAGAGTAATGGAGGATAGAGACTATGGAAAATGTAAATATTAAAATTAATGGCATAGATGTCTGTGCACCGGCAGGCTCTACGATTCTGGATGCGGCACATATCGCAGGGATCAAGATCCCGACGCTGTGCTTCCTGAAGGAAATCAACGAGATCGGCGCCTGCCGTATGTGCATCGTAGAAGTAAAAGGCGCAAGGAATCTGGTTGCAGCATGTGTACACCCGATCAATGAGGGAATGGAGGTCCTGACCAACACTCCGGAACTGATTGCATCGAGAAAGCGTACGCTGGAACTGATTCTTTCCAATCATGATAAAAAATGTCTGTCCTGCGTCAGAAGCGGAAAGTGCGAGCTTCAGGAGCTCTGTCAGGAACTGGGCGTGGAAGATGAAAATTATTTTGCAGGAGAATCACCGGAGTTTGAGCTGGATGACAGTGCACCTCATATGATCCGTGACAATAACAAGTGTATTCTCTGCAGAAGATGTACAGCTGTCTGTGAAAAAGTACAGTCCGTAGGAGTAATTGGACCAAACAACAGAGGATTCGCATCATTTATCGGCTCACCGTTTGATATGGGCCTGGCGGAAACAAGCTGTGTATCCTGCGGCCAGTGTATCACCGCATGTCCGACTGGTGCTTTATATGAAAAAGACTTTATCGACGACGTGCTCGCTGCAATTGCGGATGAGAGCAAACATGTCATCGTTCAGCCGGCTCCTTCCGTAAGAGCTGCCCTTGGAGAAGAATTCGGATATCCGATGGGAACAGACGTGGAAGGCAAGATGGCGGCGGCACTCAGAAGAATCGGATTCGACGGAGTATTCGATACAGACTTCAGTGCAGACCTTACCATCATGGAAGAGGCACATGAGTTCCTCGATCGTGTACAGAACGGCGGAGTGCTTCCGATGATGACCTCCTGTTCACCGGGATGGATCAAATACTGTGAGCACTACTATCCGGATCAGCTGGAACACCTGTCCAGCTGCAAATCACCACAGCAGATGTTCGGCGCTATCGCAAAGACATATTATGCCGAGAAGATGGGCATAGACCCGAAGAACATCGTATGTGTCAGCGTAATGCCATGTACGGCGAAGAAGTTCGAGATCAACCGTGACGACCAGGATGCAGCAGGAGTACCTGACGTAGACATCTCAATCACCACAAGAGAACTTGCCCGTCTGATCCGCAAAGTCGGAATCAACTTCAGAAGCCTGCCGGACGAAGGATTCGACGATCCGTTAGGAGAGTCCACAGGTGCGGGTGTTATCTTCGGAGCAACCGGAGGCGTTATGGAAGCAGCGCTGCGTACCGCAGTTGAGACCCTGACAGGCGAAGAACTTGCAAGCCTGGATTTCAACGAGGTCCGCGGTACAGAAGGAATCAAAGAGGCTACATACAATGTGGCAGGAATGGATGTCAAAGTAGCAGTAGCATCCGGACTGTCCAACGCAAAGCAGATTATGGATAAAGTACGTGCAGGGGAGGCAGACTATCACTTTATCGAGATCATGTGCTGCCCGGGCGGATGTGTAAACGGAGGCGGACAGCCTCAGGTACATGCAGACGTACGCAACTATGAAGATGTCAGAGCTATCCGTGCAAAGGCACTGTATGATAATGACAAAGCAAAAACTATCAGAAAATCACATGACAACCCGTCCATCAAGAAACTCTATGAGGAGTTCCTTGGAGAACCGGGAAGTGAAAAGGCACATCATATACTGCATACAAGCTATGTAAAGAGAAGTATCAACTAAGGAGCGTTTTAGCGAGTAGACGGGACGCTAAGTAAAAGGTGAGCCGGGTCCCCTTGTGGGGCTGTGCATGCCATTTCTGTATCCTGCCCGCTTGCTAAGAATCCGTAAGAGAAAAAACAGGGAACTTGGAGGGACTTGCCGCATTTGGCCCAAAATCTTGATGATTTTGAGCCGCAGGCGGCAACAGAATTTGTTTTGGTAAAACAAATTCTGCCCTCCAGGTTCCCTGTTTTTTCTCTTACGGATTCTATCGCGCTCTCTAAGGGTACAAAAATAGCATGCACAGCCCCACAGGGGGATCCGGCTCACCTTTCACTTAGCTGGGCGCATCCGGCCGGCAGGAAAGAGCGTTCCCCCTCGGAGGGGAGATTAAGGCGGGAGATGCGGATGGTGCGGGCCTGGGTGGGACGGTATCGTAAGGGGTGCGTTATAATTGACTACAGGAGGGCTTTACGCGTATCCAAAAGGATCCACCGGCCCCGTTAAACTCCCCATGAACAGCATTCAACCGTCTGGATGCACCCAGCCTGTGGAAGGAGGGACTTGTGCCGGGGGGCGGGAAACTTCCTTCCCCCTTTCTGATAGGCATAGAGTGCGCCGTAGTGTCACTTGATAAAAACCGCCGCCAGGGGGGAGGCTAAAAGATGCTCACCAAAGCATCTTTTAAAAAGGCCTGAGCCGCGCAATTCATCAGAATTGCGGGGGGAATGCCTTTGGCGCCTCCCCCCCTGGCGGCGGTTTTTATCTAGTGACACTTGGCAAACGGACCGCCTGCAGAAAGGGGGAAGGAAGTTTCCCGCCCCCCGGCACAAGTCCCTCCTTCCACAGGCGGCCTCCTCCCCCCATCCGTTCATTCCTCCCGTCATTCACTAAAATTTATGGATATTTGGAGGGATCAGTGGTAGAATGGTTTCAGAAATGTTTTGAGACGAGAGGAGCTTAGAAGTCATGAGAGTGATTGATTTTAAGGATGCGAAATGCAGGCACTGTTACAAGTGTGTGCGCTACTGTATGGTGAAGGCGATTTCCGTACGGGATGAGCAGGCGCATATTCTGAAGGACCACTGTATTAACTGCGGCCGGTGTATGGAGATCTGTCCGCAGAATGCAAAGACGTTTGCCAGCGATATGGATCGGGTGAAGGGGTATCTGAGGCAGGGGTTTAAAACAATTATTTCGATTGCTCCGTCTTATATGGGAGTACTGGAATTTCAACGGCCGGGACAGGTTGTGGATGCTCTTTTGAAACTTGGGTTTGCAGAGGTCAGGGAGACGGCTGAAGGGGCAGCCATGGTGACGAATGAGTATAAAAAAATCATTCGGGAAAATAAGATGCCTAATATAATTACAACCTGCTGTCCGAGTGTTAATGATCTGGTAGAAAAGTATTATCCTGACTGCGTGGATCTGCTGGCGCCGGTGGTATCACCTATGGTGGCACACGGACGTTATATAAAAAAGCTGTACGGAGACGATGTGAAAGTGGTATTTTTAGGGCCGTGTATTGCGAAGAAACAGGAGGCAATCGGGGATGAAAGAGTATTTGGAGCGATTGATGCAATTCTTACTTTTGAAGAACTGGCGATCTGGCTGGATGAGGCTGGAATCGACATCTATGCTTGCGAGGATAAGCCCATGGGCAACCCGGATCCAAAGGTTAACCGCATGTATCCAATCAGCGGAGGCGTAATTCAGTCCGTTGTGACCGAGGAGGAGGCCGATACATACCATAAAGTCTATGTGGACGGGCTGGCAAACTGCATGGAGATGCTGGAGTGTCTGCAGCGGGGAGAACTGGAGCACTGCTTTATTGAGGCAAATGTCTGTGAAGGGGGATGCGCGAAGGGCCCGGCATCCGCAAGGTGGAATACGTCTTATGTGAAGGCGAAAGTAAAGATTGAAAATGAGGTATCTTATAAGGCGGCCAGGGACCTGCCAGATATGAGCACGCAGGAACTGGCAAAGGCATTTGAGGACAATCATCTGACGGACCGTATCCCCACGGATGAAGAGATCCGGGATATTCTGAAGTCTACCGGGAAATATTCCGAGGAGGACGAATTGAACTGCGGAGCATGTGGTTATCCTACCTGCAGGGATAAAGCGATCGCCGTTTATCAGAACAAGGCAGAACTGTCCATGTGCATGCCGTATGCGCTGACGCAGGCGGAGTCTATGTCCAATGTGGTGATGGATGTTACGCCGAATATGATTTTTATTATAGACAGCAGTATGAAGATCAGGGAATGTAATAAAAAGGCCCAGGAACTGCTCGGAGTGGGCAGGGATGAGGCCGTTCAGCGTTACATTTTCGAATTCATAGAGGCAGAGGATATTGAGGAGACACTGCGCACCAGGGAGCCCGTGATCCACAAGAAGATCCAGCTGGAACACGGCAGAATGACTGCGGAGGAGACGATCGTTTATATTGAAAACCTGGATTCCGTGCTTGTGACTTTTCAGGATGTAACCAGGGAGGAGAAGATCAAGGAGCAGCATTATTTCCTGAAAGTGGAGACCGTTAAGATGGCGCAGGAGGTCATTGAGAAGCAGATGATGGTTGCCCAGGAGATTGCAGGTCTGCTCGGTGAGACAACAGCAGAGACAAAGGTGACGCTGACAAAACTTCGGGATTCTATCCTCAATGAAGGGGAGGAATGATATGAGCGTAAGTATAGACGTGGCATGGAAGAGCCTGAATAAGCACCACGAAGAACTGTGCGGCGATAAAGTGGAGATCTTAAAGACGGAAGACTCCGACATTGTGATTCTTGCGGACGGAATGGGGAGTGGTGTGAAAGCTAACATTCTCGCAACACTGACATCCAAGATACTCAGGACAATGCTGTTCGAAGGCGCGGCCATAGAATCTTGTGTGGCGACAATCGCCAAAACACTTCCGATCTGCCAGGTGAGGAAGGTAGCATATGCGACTTTCAGTATCCTGCAGATCTTCCGCAATGGAGACGCCTATCTGGTGGAATACGATAATCCGGCCTGTGTATTTATCCGGGACAAGAAAATTGTAAACTATCCCTACGAGGAAAGGGTGATTGAGGGAAAGAAAATCCACGAATACCGTTTTAAGGTTCAGCAGAATGACTGCTTTGTACTGATGAGCGACGGCGTGATCTATGCCGGCGCGGGTGAGATACTGAACCTGCAGGGGTGGACCTGGGAGAGCATGGCGGAGTATACCCTGCAGTGCACGAAAAAAACGATGTCGGCTTCCAGGCTGGCTGCCCTTCTGAGCCAAGCATGCGATGACCTCTATGTCCAGAAACCGGGCGATGACACAACGGTGGCAGTGGCCAGGGTGATCGAGCGGCGAGTGGTGAATATATTTACAGGGCCTCCAAAGAGCAAGGAAGACGATGAAAAACTGATGCATGAATTTATGCATAAAGAAGGCCGGAAAATCGTATGCGGCGGGACAAGCGCCAATATTGCCGCAAGGGTTCTCAGGAAAGATATTATCACCAAAGTGGATTACAATGATCCCAACGTGCCCCCTATGGCAACGATAGAAGGGCTGGATCTGGTGACAGAAGGTGTGCTGACCCTGGGCAAGGCGCTGAAATTGCTGAAACGGTATGTGAAGGATGAATTTGACGTGGAGTTCTTCGATGAACTGGATGCCAATAACGGTGCATCCCGGCTTGCAAAGATCTTGATCGAAGAGTGCACAGAGCTGAATCTCTTCGTGGGGACTGCCGTGAATGAGGCACACCAGAACTCGGAATTGAGTTTTGACCTCAGTGTGCGGATGAATCTGATAGAGCAGCTGGAGTCCGTAGTCAGTAAGATGGGAAAAAAAGTCAAAGTAAATTATTATTAGGAGGGAAGTACTCAGTCTGTGTATGAGGCCATTATGCCGCCGCAGGCTGAAAAACAGCAATGGAAGGCAGAAGAAACAGGAAACATTTTAAAATCAGATACCTTATCATGGGTATTCTGGTATTTGTTCTGTATGTCCTTTTGGGGACAATCATATCTTATATCCGGCAGCCAAAGGTAAGCAGGGAATACAAAAAATCTTTTGATGCGGCGGACTGCTACTCAGATACGGTATGCAGTGACAGGGCATGTATCATAGAGGATAATGTGGACGGACTGGAAGAACGTTTGAAGATGCTGGAACAGGCAGAGAACAGGATTATCCTTTCAACATTTGATTTTCATGCGGATCAGAGCGGTAAAGATGTCATTGCCGCTCTGATCCATGCTGCCAGGCGGGGCGTGGATGTGAAGGTTCTTGTAGACGGGTTTTCCGCATTTCAGCAGATGGATGGAAATGAATATTTTTACGCGCTCTCATCGGAAAAAAATGTAGAGGTCAGGATTTATAACCGGATTAACCTGCTGACGCCATGGAAGAGCATGGGCCGTCTTCATGATAAATATCTGATCGTGGATGATGACCTATATATGCTGGGCGGAAGGAACACCTACGACTATTTCCTGGGGGACAACGGATATAAGAATTACGACAGAGATGTCTTGGTTTACACAGGAAATCCCGATGATGAAAGTTCCATACATCAGCTGGAATCCTATTTTGATTCCGTATGGGATCTGGATGTATGTAAGAAGTTCAGCACCACCTCCTGGAGGGTGCGTGCCAAAGACGTTACCCGTGCCAAAGAAGAGCTGGAAGCCAGATACCAGGAGATCATAAAAAACAATCCGGCATTAAAAGAGAAACCAGATTATCAGTCCATGACTTTTGAGACTGGGAAGATTACCCTTCTGATCAATCCGACCCACGTATACGCCAAAGAGCCAACGCTGTTTTATGCCTTGACCAGCCTGATGAAGGACACCGAGGAAGAAATCGCCATCCACACGCCATACATCATCTGCAATGACTGGATGTATCAGGAGTTTGAATCGGTCTGTGAAGCTAACGAAAATGTCCTTTTAATGACCAACTCCGTAGCCAACAACGGGAACCCGTTCGGCGCCTCGGATTACAGGAAAAATAAAGGAAAACTTTTAGATACCGGACTGGAAATCCATGAATACGAAGGCGGAATTTCCTATCACGGGAAAAGCATCACAATCGGAGACGATCTGGCAATCGTAGGTTCCTTCAACATGGACATGAGAAGTGCCTACCTGGATACAGAGCTGATGCTTGTGATAGACAGCAAAGAGGTAACGAAGCAGCTTAGAGGATACATGAAAAGCTACGAAGACGATTCCGTGCAGGCACTGCCTGACGGGACATACAACATCCCGGATGGAGTCACAAGGCAGAAAATAAGTAAAAGCCGTGAAAACCGCATAAAACTCCTGACCCCCTTCAACTGGATGAGGTTTTTGATGTAATGGGGGAGGGACGCCTGTCTGGGGAGTGGCTTTGGCGGCTGCGGGGGGGGGGAGATGTAGGATACAAATGGGAGGCGTAGATTACGAATGGGTGCTGCAGGCAACTGACGGGAGGCGTGGATTATGGATGTGAGATGTAGGCAACTGATGGGAGATGTGCATTACTACTGGGGAGACTTTGGTATCAACAGTGAAGCACAATTCGCCTCTCCCGTCTGCGTTCCCACCCGGGAAGTGACGGTAACTTCTGACAGGATGCGACCAGCTGTGTGGAAGTGGAGCAGGGCTCTCCTGGATGCGTCTTTTAGGGCATTAGTGCCGCTTTATCAAAATCGGAGCCGGCATGTGAACTTCTTCCAGGCCCACAAGGCCTGGAAGAAAGCAGACCCGCAGCGAGAATTCATCAGAATTCTCGTGAGTGTCTGCGATGTTCAACATGCCGGCTCCGATTTTGATTAGCGGCACTTATGCCCTAATACCGTATCCAGGAGAGCCCTGCTCCACTTCCACGCAGCGGCCCTTTTGCCACCCCCCTCACTCTCCATAAACCGCATAAGTATTGGGATAAGCCTTTCCGTTAAGGGTGATTTCTACGGATCCTGTTGTGGTCTTATAGTTTCCAAGTAGTCCGCTGCATTCGTCATAGCTGATCTGATCCAGAAGTTTCTGGATTTCTTCAGGACTGGTGACGGGGATTCCGTCTCCGAAGGAATAATCATAGGATGATTTTTGCTTTTCTATGGTTGAATAACCAAGGCCAGCATTTTGAGTATATACATCGTCTGTGCCTTCATTCGGATAGTAGGTCATCAGTGCAACGTCATCGGGACTAATTTCGGTTCGGAATTTGTATCCGTGTTCCTCCAGCAGGCGCAGTGTATTTGTATAGGAACGATAGACATAAAACTGGCCTAACTGAATTTTATGCACGCTTTTTCCGGTTACGGGTTCAGCAGCATACTTGTCGGGGAGATCTACGATAAGTTCACCCAATGGGGATTCGTTCTGTAGTTCTGCAATATCTGCGTTCTGGACGTCTTCTTTATAGGCATCGATAAGCTGGTTTTGTTCTTTCCTGCTTAAGGATAGTGAATCGGCCTTGTAATAGATATCCTGCATAGAAATACCCAGGATGTCTTCCGGGTTCAGATGGAAGACAGGGAAGAGCTCTTTTCGGTATGATTCACTCTCACAGGCCTGTTTCATTGCATTCAAAAGCGCTGTTTTGTCTACTGCATACTGCCGGTAAATATTTTTCCCGTTCGTGAGTCCAAAACGCATTGTGACAACGACAGCATCCTGGGAGCTGTCTCCCAGATTAATGAGTTGGGGTGTGATCCCCTGCTTCAGGTTCTCTATGCCTTCTTCTGACAGACGGTACAGTGTCTCGTAATCGGTGATGGCTGCGGCCGGGGCATTCAGATGGTCATAGAGGACTCCTTCATAGTTTTCCGGATAGTCGAAATACCCGGAAAAATTATCAGTGAATACGGACATTTCGGCGAGCTTTTTCTCTTTGGGCAGATAAGTGTCATATCCGAACAGGTCAAACTGCAGGATACACAGAATTACCGCTACGGCACAAAGGGAAAGGGCGGTTGACGCTTTTCCCGCCAGTATCTGCCGGATGTCCTGGTGGTATATGAATTCAATCAGCAGACAGAGCAGAATTACGGTAAGTATACTGAAGAAAATAATCCACCGTGAGCCGCTGCCGGCGCTGAAGGAATCGATAAACAGGCCGATAAATAATGCAGTTGGCACGGCGATCAGGATCTTGATGACAGGGGCTGATTTGGAAAAGGCCAGTGCATTTTCAGCTGCCTCTGCCGGGTAATATTTATAGATCAAAAGAGCAGCTGCGATCAGTATGACCGCGCACAGAACTGCACAGATCAGGACAGCCGGAGACGACGGCCGCAGGGTAGTCGTACGCAATGTCCGAAAATATAGGGTGGCTGGTGTCATATATTCCACGATCTCCTGTAGATTGGCGGGGGAACTGCTGGTCCAGGTATGAAAGAATTTAGAGGCAAGTCCTCCCATAAGGAACATAATAATGTTCCCGTATATAAGCAGGACAAATGAAGCAAGAACTCCTGTAACAACGCGTCCTGTTAGGAACATGGCCAGAATACTGGTGTGATAACAGATCAAAAAGCCTAGGATGCCTCCCATCACAGAGGTAAACGAGGTCAGCAATATGTCCCTGTTCAGTATTCCGTGCGCCTGACCTATCAGCAGTGTGGACAATGCGAAAAGCAGATAGGGTACCAGAAAAATAATCAGGCCGCCCCAGTATGAGACTGCAAACCACTGTACACGCCTGACCGGCATGGAATGATAAAAGTCCTGCTTGTCTCTGGAGTGCAGATAGGAGAATCCGGTTACCGCACAAAGAACAGCCAGGATCACGATCAATACAGCAAAATAGCGGTTAGTGGAACCGTTAAAAAACCCGGGAAATGTTCCTGAAGCCCAACTTTGGAAATCCCCGCTGCCGGCCTTGTACCATGGCTGGTTCTTTATACTGTCGATTGAGAGAAGCGTATAAACCGGAAGGATGAGGAACAGCAGGACCGCACTCAGGGCGGCAAGCCATCCCCGGCGCCTAATGTCGGATTCTATAAATTTAAAGTATGAGATTTTTGATGTCATAGCCGGCTACCTCCGTTTCGCTGATAAAGATTTCTTCTAAAGTTAATGGCAGTATTTCTGCAAATACAGGAGCCTTCGAATTAACACAGTTGAGAAGCGCTTCCTTTGTTCCCCTTGCTGTGATCAGCATCAGAGAACCGGATTTCTCGTACTGCAGGACCGTCAGTTCCTGAAGAAGCTGCTGTTCCCTGGCTTCGTCTGGAAGGACGCACTGGATCTTATGGACATGGTATTTCATCTGATCCAGATCCTGGGTGAGCAGAAGCTTCCCCTTATGCAGCAGCCCGATGCTGTCGCAGATATCCTCCAGTTCCCGGAGATTATGGGAGGCAATGACCGGAGTAAAATCCCGCTGCATCAGCTCTGCGGCAAACAGGCTCTTTACTGCCTGCCTCATGACCGGATCCAGTCCATCGAATGTCTCATCACAGAGCAGGTATTTTGTCCCAGTGCATAGGCCGAGCAGCAGGGATACCTGCTTTTTCATGCCCTTGGAAAATGTATTCAGTTTCCTGGTGAGTGTAATGTCCAGCTTTTCTGAGAGACTGTCAAATGCCTTGCTGTCAAACTGTGGATAGACCATCGCGTAGTAATCCCGCATGACCGCGGGTGTCGCATTGGGAAAAAAATAGGCAGAATCAGAGAGAAAGCAGATATTCTCTTTGGCCTCCCGATTCTCGTAGGCGGGCTGTCCGTCCACAAGAAGAGCCCCGTCATCTGGTTTCAGTATCCCGGATATCAGGCGCAGAAGAGTACTTTTCCCTGCTCCATTGCTGCCCACCAGTCCAAAGATCATCCCCTCGCTGATCGATGCGGTAACATGATCTATTGCATGGATATTCTGAAATGTTTTGTCTATATTTTTTAATTCAATCATGCAGAACCTCCTTTTGATAAAGCTGGTCAATTATTTTACTGCATTCTTCGCGGGTGACTCCCATCTCCCTGCCATAGAAAATCAGTTTTTTTAAGTCCTCAAAAAATGCCAGCTTTTTCTGCTTTGCCAGCTGACCGCTGCCGGAAACAAAATTCCCCCGCCCCTTAACCGGATAAATATAACCCTGCTGTTCCAGCTGGGCAAAGGCCTTCTGGATCGTATTCGGATTAATGGACAGCTGTAATGCAAGGGAGCGAACGGAGGGCATCTGGTCGTCTGGTTTTAATACGCCTTTTAGAATGAGCATCTGGAAACGTTCGACAATCTGCTCATAGATGGGCGTCCTGCTTTGATAATCAATGTTTATCATGCGAACCTCCTGTATGGTTGGTGTGTGAAGTGTACTAATTCAACTAATACACTTAATGTAACATATCAACTCAATAAAGTCAATCGGGATTTAGCAACGGGCTTTAGTCCCGGGGCGGATGGGGGCGCTCCATAAAGGGATAGCCGAAAACCTCCCGGAGAACATCCATGTCCTTTCAAAAACGCGGCCGCGGATCTAAGAAATTCTAGGCGGGAAACAGCCCGGAAAATGGAGCACCACTGACACATCACGAGAAATCCGATGATTTCTAGCGCTGGGTCAGCTGATTTTTGGATTCGGAATCCAAAAATCTCTCCATTTTCCGGGCTGTTTCCCACCAAGAATTTC
>NZ_WKZK01000076.1:0-24031 GCF_009680135.1 Eubacterium sp. BIOML-A2 | reverse complement strand
TGTTCCTTGTAACTTGTCCACCATATCAGTTCATTATAAAAATCTTAGATTTTTGTCTTGACAACTGAGCCACTATAAAGTCTTGTATTCGCGCATCTGTGCACTGCTGCGCAGGTCTGGGAATGTATTGGGACAATATCTGACCTGCGACGGAATCACCATTGACCAAAACGGGATGAGAGTGTTCTGCGGGGAGGAAGAAATCAGTTTGAGCCAGCCGGAGTACCAGGTGCTTTTGCTCTTTATGAAAAACAAAGGAAAGACAATTCCAAGAGAAAAGTTACTGGAGCAGGTTTGGGACAGCAATGGAAACTTTGTGAATAATAACACTCTTACGGTGACAATCAAGCGTCTAAGGGAGAAACTGCATCAGCCCTCCTGCCTGAAAACCGTAAGAAGCTTTGGATACCGCATGGAGGATACTCTATGACAGGACGAAAAAATGCAGGCGCACTGATCGGGCTCGTCCTGGCGTTCAGTTTGATTGCCTCCGCCGTCACGGCCCTGTTTATGGCAGAGTTTAACAACAGGATGCATTTCCAGCTTATAGGCCATCTCTTCCGGGAACTGACAGAGGAGCAGCCGGACATGGAACAGACGGTGCTGAATGTTTTAAAAGAGTACAGTGACACACCTGCAATGCAGAAAGAGGAAAATGTACTGCTCCGTTATGGCTACAGGCAGTCGGATTTTTTTAAGACCACCCACCGGTATCCATATCTGTTTGCTGCAATTGGTTTTGCGACAGGAAGCCTCCTGTTTCTTTTTACATTCCGCTGCAGGAGAAAAAAGGAAGCGGCGCGTATAAAGGCGTTGACGGTTTATCTGGAAAATGTGAATACGGGCAGTCCGGGCCTGATATCAGAGACCGGAGAAGACGATTTCTCACAATTACAGGATGAGATCTATAAAACCGTGACGATGCTCTATCAGACGAGAGATGCAGCACTGGATGCGAGAAACAAATTTGCTGAGAATCTTTCCAATATTGCACATCAGTTAAAAACGCCCGTCACCGCTATCTCTCTTACTACGCAGATGATGAGGTTCCATCCGTCCGGAGATTATCCAGAGCAGATACAGAAGCAGCTGAACCGTCTGGTTTACCTGGAGGAGGCGCTGCTTCTATTATCCCGGCTGGACGCAGGGACGCTTCCTTTGAAACAGGAGGCCGTGGATATCTATACGATACTGACCCTTGCTGCCGATAATTTACAGGAAGTATTAGCCGATGCGGATGTCAGCGTTGACATACCGGAGGGGAGCCAAATAGAGATTACCGCAGACCTCGACTGGACAATGGAGGCCCTCATGAATCTGCTCAAAAATTGTGTGGAGTATACTCCGGCCGGCGGTACCGTACATTGCTCCTACGATAAGAATCCGCTCTATAAGACGATCATAATCCGGGATGAAGGTGAAGGCTTCACTGGAGAAGACATACCCCGTCTTTTTGAACGGTTTTACCGCGGCCAAAATGCCGGGAAAAACGGGATCGGCATCGGTCTGTCCCTTGCAAAAGAAATCATTGAACTCCAAAACGGCACAATCAGGGCGAAGAATATCCCTGGCGGCGGGGGCTGTTTTGAAATCAGGTTTTACAGTCACTGAGCAGTCACTTTAACCTGTTATAATGATGATACACACCTGTTGAACAGGTACGGACTATATTCATTTTTACAGGAGAGGAGATGATCACATGGAGATTCTGAGATGTGAAAATGTCAGTAAAATATACGGCTCAGGAGAGAACAGGGTGGTTGCTTTAGACCGGGTCCATATCTCGGTAAATAAGGGGGAATTCGTGGCGATTGTAGGAGCCTCCGGCTCCGGGAAATCTACATTGCTGCACATTCTGGGAAGCGTGGACAAGCCGTCGGAGGGAAAGGTTTGGATAGATGGTGTTGACATATCAGCTATGAATCCGACCCAGTCCGCCATATTCCGCCGCAGGAAGGTGGGACTGGTTTATCAGTTTTACAATTTGATTCCAACGCTTACCATCAGGAAAAACATATTGATGCCGCTGATGTTGGACAAAAAGGAACCGAATCGGGAATATTTTGAGTCCATCGTAAACTCGCTGGGCATATCCGATAAACTGGAGGCTCTGCCCAGCCAGCTGTCAGGAGGGCAGCAGCAGCGCGCGGCGATAGCCAGATCCCTGATTTATCGTCCGGCGCTGCTGCTGGCCGATGAACCTACCGGCAATCTGGACCAGAAGAACGGGGCGGAAATCCTTGACATGCTGAAGCTATCGAACCGGAACCTGAAGCAGACCATTTTGCTGATTACCCATGATGAGAAGATTGCGCTGGAAGCAGACCGCATTATAACGATCGAAGACGGCCGCATCATCGGCGACGAAAGACAGAGGTGATCAGGATGTGGAAGGATTATTCTTCAGGTTATATAAAGAACAACAGAGCTTCCGGTATATCAATCATGGCGGCGGCATTTATTGCCGCATTGTTCCTGTCGTTTCTGTGCAGTCTGTTTTATAATATCTGGGTATATGAAGTCGAAAAGCTTACTTTGGATGAGGGGGACTGGCAGGGCCGTATCACCGGTCAGATAAGCGGGGAAGATTTGGCTGTTATCCGGAAGTTTGGCAATGTTGAAAGGGCAGAAATTAATGAGGAATTGTCCGGTGAAAAAGGGACAGTTGTGGATGTATGGTTTCAGAATCCCAGAACTGTTTTTGAGGATATGCCTCTGCTTGCAGAGAAACTGGGGATGGAAGAAGATGCCGCGTCTTATCATCTTGTACTATTGTCCAGGTATCTGATACATGATCCAAACGATGAGGAGCCACCGCTTTTGATGACGTTTTATCTGGCGGTACTGGTAGTAGTTTCGCTGTCACTCATACTGATTATACGCAATTCCTTTGCACTGACCATGAATGCGAGAATTCATCAGTTTGGCATTTTTTCCAGTGTGGGGGCGACGCCCGGGCAGATCCGGACGTGTCTGATGCAGGAAGCGGCCGCACTTTGTACAATTCCGGTAATACTTGGCATCCTGCTCGGCATCGCCTTAAGTTTTGGAGTAAATCAGGCAATGAACGCCATGGCGAAAAATATTCCGGGGAGGTATGAATTAGGTTTTAGGTACCATCCGCTGGTATTTGCGTTGACATTGGCTTCCTCCGTAATTACTGTCCTGTTTTCCGCATGGCTCCCGGCCAGGAAACTTAGCAGAATGACGCCGCTGGAAGCGATCCGCAATACAGGGGAACTGCATCTAAAGAAGAAAAAACAGTCCAGAATACTGACATTACTTTTTGGTGTAGAAGGGGAGCTTGCGGGAAATGCATTAAAAGCCAGAAAGAAAGCCCTGCGTACCTCCACACTATCTCTCACGCTTTCTTTTCTGGGATTCACCCTGATCTTGTGTTTCTTTGCGCTTTCAGGCATAAGCACCAGGTATACTTATTTTGAAAGATACCAGGATGTGTGGGATGTTATGGCAACTGTTAAAGATACGGGGATCGAGGAGTTCGGGCAGACAGGGCAGCTTATGGAACTGGAAGGAGTCCGGGATCTTGCGGTATACCAAAAGGCAGCAGCAGTCAGCCATGTTCCGCAAGACTGGCTCAGTGAAGAACTGGCCTCACTTGGAGGGCCGGAGGCTGTTGCAGGGACATCCGTTACAAAAGAGGGGGACACGTGGCTGGTGAAGGCGCCGGTTGTGATACTGGATGATGCCGCATTTACGGAATACTGCAGACAAATAGGAGCCCCGCCACGGCTTGACGGTACGGTCATACTGAACAGAATATGGGACAGTCTGCACAGTAATTTCAGATATCCAAAATATATCCCCTTTGTGGGGGAAAACCGTGAGTCCGTGTTATTGCAGGATGCTGATCTGGGAGGAGAGAAGACAGAAGTGCCAGTGACAGCATATACACAGGAGATGCCAGCCCTAAGGGAAGAATATGAAGACTATGCGCTGGTGCAGTTTATGCCCCTTTCACTTTGGAAAAAAGTGTCTGGGCAGATTGGAGGCGCAGAATCGGACACTTACATCAGAATTCTGGCCGGGGAAAACGCTTCGCTGAAAGCTCTGGATAAAATAGAAAAAGATGTCCTGCATCTTCTTGCTCCAAACTATAAAACAGAAATAGAAAACCGCATACAGGAGAAAATCACAAATGATGAAATCATTTTCGGATATCAACTGATTCTGGGCGGGTTCTGTGCCATCCTTGCAGTAATCGGAATCGCAAATGTATTCTCCAACACGCTGGGATTTCTGCGCCAGAGAAAACGGGAATTAGCGCAGTATATGTCTGTGGGCATGACAACGGGAGGCATTCGAAAGATGTTTTGTATCGAAGCCCTGGTCATTGCAGGCAGGCCTCTGCTTATTACATTACCGCTTACGGTGGCTGCCGTTGCATTCATGATTAAGGCTAGTCATTTAAATCCTATGGAATTTATCGCTGTGGCGCCCATCATTCCAATGATAATTTTTTGTCTTGTGATTTTTGGGTTTGTAGCATTGGCCTATTATGTTGGCGGGAAAAGGGCTCTGAATTATAATTTATCGGATGCTCTGCGGGATGATACGGTTGACTGATAGATGATCCGAAGGAGCATTATGGTCTAAACAGTAACTGGGTTCAGGGAAAATGACTATAAAGACAATGAAGGCCAATAACTTGACTAAAGACATCAGGAGTACGATAATATATTTATGGATATATAGGTACCGCTCCCTACTGCAGCTGGTACTGTTTGATATCAAAAGCATTACAGATCGGGAAGAGCATAATTGTTCCAGGCTGGAGGAAGAATGTTACAGACCTTCTGCGGATGTGATTGAAGAACTCTTTATTCCTGAGAAAAATTCTCTTTTTAAAAATCAGTTAAAAGAATCCGTAATAGAAGATCATGATTTCTTTGAATTAGCAAGAAAGTGCATCGTGAGAGTTTACGAATCCATCGAATTATGGACAAAAGAATTTGGCCCGGAGGGGTATTTCCGATATATTGAAAACTTTATGGGATCGGAGCCCCTGACCACAAAATCATTTGTTGTAGAGAGTAAATATATGAAATAATAGAATAAAAAGGGACAGACCATTTTGCAAAGGGGTCTGTCCCCCTTTTAATAAAAGATCATTTTCCTGAGTCAGTATGAAGCAGAGGGAAAATGATCTTTTTAAGTTTCAGCCAAAAAAATTTAAAATAAGATTCTTAAAGTACAGATATTTTAATAATAATCGGAATAAATATTCTTTGAAAAACAGAAGTTTGTGAAAATACACAAGAATAAATACGATAAAACAGGAGTTTTGCATTTGAAACAGTAATAATATCTGTATAAAATGACGAATTGATCTTTAAAACACAGAAAACAATTGACTAAAACAAAGGATGGGTGTAAAATTTAGTTAAATCAAAAGAAACAACGTTTCCGGCCGGAAACAGATTTTGCAAAGCAGCAATAAAATATATGTTTATAAAAAGGAGAATAAGTATGAAAGCGTTAGCAAGGTATGGTAAAGAGTTTGGTGGATATCGGATGATAGATGTGCCGGAGCCTGAATGCGGACCGGAGGACATTATTATTGAGATCAAGGCGGCGGCAATCTGTGGTGCAGACATGAAGCATTACAAAGTGGACAACGGTTCCGATGAATTCAATTCCATCCGCGGACATGAGTTCGCAGGCGAGATCGTGAAGGTCGGAGAGCTGGTGAAGGACTGGAAGGTCGGACAGCGGGTTGTATCCGACAACAGCGCCCACGTATGCGGTGTCTGCCCGGCATGTGAACAGGGCGACTTCCTCTGCTGCGAGAACAAGGTGAACCTCGGACTGGACAACAATACCTGGGGCGGCGGCTTTTCAAAATACTGCAAGGTTCCGGGAGAGATTCTGAGAATACATAAACATGCAATCTGGGAGATTCCGGAGAATGTTAAATATGAAGAGGCAGCAGTACTCGATCCGATCTGTAACTCTTACAAGGCAATCGCACAGCAGGCCCATCTCCTTCCGGGACAGGACGTTGTTGTATTCGGAACCGGACCGCTCGGGTTGTTCGCTGTACAGGTTGCAAGGATCATGGGGGCAGTTAACATTGTAATGGTCGGCCTGGAAGAAGACACAAAAGTCCGTTTTGCTGTTGCAAAAGAACTGGGCGCCACACATGTGGTTAACGGATCCAAAGAAGATGTCGTGAAGAGATGTACCGAGATCTGCGGAAGGGACAATCTGGGGCTGGTTGTAGAGTGCTCCGGCGCCAATATCGCACTGAAGCAGGCCATCGAGATGCTCCGTCCGAACGGCGAGGTTGTCCGTGTAGGCATGGGATTCAAGCCGCTTGAGTTCTCCATCAACGATATTACATCATGGAACAAGAGCATTATCGGACATATGGCATATGACTCCACATCCTGGAGGAATGCACTGCGCCTTCTGGAATCAGGAATGATTAAAGTACAGCCGATGATCACCCACAGAATCGGGCTTTCACAGTGGGAAGAAGGATTCGAGGCTATGGCAAATAAAGAAGCAATCAAAGTAATTTTCCACTATGACTTTGAAGATTAAATAAGGACCATAATTAAAGAACATATTGAACTTAATTGGAGAATAAGAGAGCGAGTGAATATGGAAAAGAAATTACTGCTTGCACCATCCATGGGATGCTGTGACTTATATGATTTTGAACACCAGGTACGCTATATCGATGAAAAGGCTGATTTTCTGCATATTGACATCAAGGACGGAAATTATGTAAAGACATTTGGCGTGGGACCGGATTTTATGACTGTGCTGGGGAAGGCAGTCCATACACCCATGGACGCACACTTAATGGTAAAACATCCCCAGGATTACATCGAGGCTTGTGCCGAAGCGGGGGCTGCCTATATTACCCCGCATACGGACTGTATTGAGAGCGATGCGTTTGTTACGATCAACAAAATCCTTTCCCTGGGCTGCAAGGCGGGAATCGCAATGAACCCTGCCGCGCCGCTGGAGGCTATCCGGTATTACCTGCCGCTGCTTTCCAAAGTTACGATTATGATTGTAGACGCGGGATATGCAGGCCAGAAAGTGATTGTCCAGATGTACGATAAAATCAGAACGCTTGTACAATGGAGAGAGGAGATGGGGCTGGACTTTTTGATCGAGGCAGACGGCTCCATGAATGCAGACGTATACGGGCCTCTGTATGAAGCCGGGGCAGATGTTGTGGTTTTAGGACCGCCGGCGCTTTGGAATAAAGATAAGGATATAGAAAAAGCGTGGGAAATCATGGAGAAAGAAGTAAAAAGCGCTCTTTTGGATAAATAATTCAGAGATCCGGCAGGCAGATTCGGACGCCTGTCGGCGGGAATAGACATTACGGGTATGAATATACAGAACATAGAAAAAATAGCAAAAGAATGAGATAGAGAAAGGAAAAGGTTATGAATTCAAATACAAAAAATGTGAATATCGGTGCAAGGCTGGATCGTCTTCCGAATTCAGGTTGGCATATCAAAATGTGGCTGGTATCCGCCTTTGCACTTTTGGTCTGCTGGTCAAACGGTATCGGAGGAGCAGTCCAGAATATCCTTCTGAATGAGATCCACTGGCTGGAGCCGGGAACAAAACTTCTGGCAATGTGGGGGACAACATATACAGCCGGCCAGCTCTTCGGCGCTTTAGTGGGCGGGCCAATCGGTGATAAGATCGGCCGGAAAAAGAGCATCCTTTTATATGAAATTATACATATCATCGCAATGGTGGGCGGCGCAATATCACCGAATATTTACGTACTTTATGTTTTCAGGCTGATTCAGGGATTCGGTCTCGGCGCACTTCTGGTCGTACTGTTCGCCGGATTTACCGAATATGTACCGGGCAGAAACCGCGGGGTATGGTCAAGCCGGAATTCCTTCATCGGCAACTGGGCACATCCAATCTGCAATGGTATCGCATTTTTAATTGTTTCAACAGGCGTAAGCTATATGATGAACTGGAGAATTCAGTTTATGATCCCGTCTGTTCTTTCCATCATCGCATCCATCCTGATTGCGAAGAAATACCCGGAATCACCGAGATGGCTGGAATCTCAGGGCAGACTGGAAGAAGCCGATGAGATCATGACAAAGATTGAAAAAGAGATCGAAGCATCCACAGGTGAGAAACTGCCGCCTGTAACGGAAGAAGCAAAGCAGGTAAAACAGCTTCCATATTCAGCACTGTTCAAGGGCAAGCTTTTAAAAAGAACGATTGTCGGCTCCCTTGTTCTGATCGGCATGAATACGATCCAGTACACATTGATGACCTGGATGCCGTCCCTGTTAAGGTCCTTAGGTTATGACACATCACAGTCACAGTTTATGACCATGTTCGGACTGTTCGGCGCACCATTTGGAATCTTTATCGCATCTTTGATCATGGATAAAATCCCGAGACGCGTTATGGGTGTGATCCTGCTGATTGCCATGGCTGTCATGGGAATTATCACAGGGCAGCAGACCACAATGACCGCATTAATTGTAACCACATTTTTCCTCAATACATTTATTTACATGTACGTATGCTACGCATCCGCGGTATATGTCCCGGAAATGTGGCCGACCTCAGCAAAAATGTCCGGTTCCGGATTCTGTAACGCAATGGGCCGTGTCAGCAATATTTTCTTCCCGTTCCTTGTGACATATATTGCAGGCTCCATTGGAAGCACGGGAGTGTTTGTACTGATTTCTATCGTTGCTGCGATCATTGCGGTATGCATTTTCATCTTTGGCGTAGAGACAAGAGGCGAATCTGTTGAGGACATTGGAAACGTAGAATAACAAAAGGGGGCAGCCCCCAACGGCAGAGGGGTCAGACCCCTCTGCACAGAAAGGAAGGATATCATATGAAAAATTCGGAAGCAATCTTAGTAACCCCGAAACACTTTGAGATCCAGGAGTGTCCGGTTCCGGAACCGAAAGACCATGAGATTCTCATGAAGGTTGAGTATGTCGGCATGTGCGGATCCGACATCCACGGATTCGAGTGCGGACCGTTTATTCCGCCGAAAGACCCGAACCAGAAGATTGGCCTGGGACATGAAGTTGCAGGCGAAGTAGTGGGAATCGGAGCAAAGGTAACCAGGTTTAAAGTGGGCGATAAAGTATTGATCGAGCCGGGTGTGCCGGATGATACATGCGAATACTGCCGGACCGGACGTTATAACATCTGCCCGGGCGTTGATTTCATGGCTACACAGCCGAATTATAAAGGCGCACTGACACAGTACATGACCCATCCGGAAGAATGGACATACCATCTTCCGGAGGGAATGACCACACTGGAAGGCGCACTGGTTGAACCGGCTGCAGTCGGAATGCACGCAGCCATCCTTGGCGGAGCAAAGCCAGGCATGAGCATCGTGATTCTGGGCGGCGGCACCATCGGCCTGATGACAATGCAGGCATGCAAAAGTCTTGGCGCAACAGATATCACGGTGGTGGATGTGATTGAAAAACGTCTGGATCTTGCAATGAAACTCGGAGCGAAGAGAGTGATCAACGGAAAAGAGCAGGATACGGTTGCTGTGCTCAGATCACCGGAACTATATGGGGACCACGGCGCAGACCTTGTATTTGAGGCGGCAGGTGCGGTATTCACGGCACAGCAGGCCGTTCAGATTGTCAGCCGCGGCGGGAAGATCATGATGGTGGGCACACAGTCCAAACCGGTGCCGATCGATTTTCTGAAGATCAACCGCGAAGTTACCATTCAGACCGCATTCCGCTACTGCAATAATTTCCCGCAGACGATCGATGCGATTGCCTCCGGTAAGTTTAATGTAAGAGATATGGTTACCAACATCTATGATTACAAGGATGTTCAGAAGGCATTTGAAGAAGCAATTGACCCGGTTAAGAAAACAGAGATGGTAAAAGGCGTAGTCAAAGTGTGTGATTAAGGAAGAAAAGAGAGGAATAAAACATGTTAGCAGATATCAGATATTGGGAAAATAAAGCAAAAGCAGGAAAGTTTGCAATTCCGCACTTTAATGTATGGAATGCGGAAATGCTGATGGGTGTTATTGATGCAGCAGAAGAATCCAAGGCTCCGGTCATCATTTCTTTCGGAACCGGGTTTGTAGGGAATACCTCATTCGAGAACTTCTCCCACATGATGGTTTCTATGGCAAAGAAAGCGGCGGTTCCGGTTATTACGCACTGGGATCACGGCCGCAGCATGGAGATCGTACAGAATGCTTACAACCATGGCATGAACTCTGTCATGAGGGATGCTTCCGCTTATGATTTTGAGGAGAACATCCGCCTGACAAAAGAAGTGGTAGACTATTTCCATCCACTGGGAATCCCGGTAGAGGCGGAACTGGGACACGTGGGAAATGAGACGGTATACGAGGAGGCGCTGGCAAGCTATCAGTACACAGACCCCTCCCAGGCAGCAGAATTCGTAGAGCGAACAGGATGCGATTCCCTTGCAGTAGCAATCGGAAATCAGCACGGGGTTTATACTTCCGAGCCGCAGCTGAACTTTGAGGTGGTAGAAAAAGTAAGAGACGCCGTATCAGTTCCGCTTGTACTTCACGGAGCTTCCGGAATCGGCGACGAGGACATTAAGAAGGCCATCTCCCTTGGAATCGCAAAAATTAACATCCACACAGAACTGTGCCAGGCGGCAATGACTGCCATTGCGGCAAATGTGGAAAAACCATTCCTGGAGGTGGAAAGAGCGGTAAGAGCGGCAGTAAAACAGCGTGCACTGGAGAAAATCTATCTGTTTGGAGACGACGGAAAGGCGGAATAAAACGTGGAAAAAAGACTGGATGCAATCTGCGTGGGTGCAGCGGTTGTTGATATCCCGCTGCGGCCGGTATGCAGAGATATGTTTGAGATAGAGTCATACCCGCTGGAACAGATATCTATGACCATCGGCGGGGATGCAATTAACGAGGCCACAATCATGTCCCGGCTTGGACACAGGATCGGGCTGATGAGCATGGTCGGCAAAGACGCAGTCGGCGCTTTCATCCGGGAACACTGCCAGAAGAACGGGATTGACGATTCCGGAATCCGGGTCAGGGAAGGCGTTGATACCTCCATCAATGTAGGGCTTGTGACAGAGGATGGGGAACGGACATTTGTTACAAACCGAAACGGAAGTTTGTGGAAAATGACCATCGACGATGTGGATCTTTCCAAACTATCCGAAGCAAGGCTCCTCTCACTGGCCAGCATTTTCAATAATCCTCTTCTGGACTGTAAGGCGCTGGTGCGGATTTTTCAGGAAGCAAAGAAACAGGGCATGATGATCTGTGCGGATATGATCAAGGCAAGGCTTGGCGAGACGCTGGACGATATCAGGGAAGCACTGGGCTATGTGGATTATTTCTTCCCGAACTACGAGGAAGCCTGCATGATGGCGGGAGAGACGGAACTGGATAAGGTTGCGGATATTTTTCTGGGCTGTGGAATCGGGCATGTTGTGATAAAGACCGGTAAAAAAGGATGTTTCATCAAGAGCCGGGACGGCAGTGCCCTGGAGGTTCCTGCAATGCAGGGTATAACGGCAATTGACACGATCGGCGCAGGCGATAACTTTGCATCCGGCTTTATTACAGCCATCCTGGAAGGCAAAGGCCTGAAAGAGTGTGCGGAATTTGCAAATGTGACTGCCTCCATCAGTGTCCAGAGCATTGGGGCAACAACAGGTGTGAAGGACAGGGCACAGGTGGATGCGCGGCTGGAAGAGTATCACAGACAGCAGAACAGAGAATAACCGCAGAATAAGGTATACCCAAAGGGCACCCCGTAACTCATGCCCTGCGGGCGGGTCTGCGGCATAGCCGCAGAATAAGGTATAACAGATAGAAATTCAGAAAGATTGGTGAAAAAAATGAAATATATGGAGTTAGGAAAATCAGGCACACAGATTTCTAAAATGGGTCTTGGGACATGGGCAATCGGCGGAGGTCCGGCGTGGAACGGCGACCTGGATGAGCGCGACTGTATCGACACAATCGTAAAGGCAGTAGAGCTCGGAATTAACCTGATCGACACGGCGCCGGGATATAATTTTGGAAACAGTGAAGTTATCGTCGGTAAAGCCTTAAAAGAAGTAGACCGCGAAAAAGTATGCCTTGTGACAAAATGCGGCATCGTATGGACAAGAGAGGGCGCCCTGTTCAACAAGGTCGGAGACACCCAGCTGTATAAAAATCTGTCACCGGAATCCATCCGTGAGGAGATCGAAGAGAGCCTGAGAAGGCTGCAGACAGATTACATCGATGTATATATGACACACTGGCAGGCTGTAGAGCCGTTCTTTACCCCGATCTCCGAGACGATGCAAGTGCTCAATGAGTTGAAGGCGGAAGGTAAAATTAAAGCAATCGGTGCTGCTAATGTGACGAAAGAGCACATTGCAGAATACGTAAAATACGGAGAACTGGATATTGTTCAGGGAAAATACAGCGTTCTTGACCGTGCGGTTGAGGAGGAGCTGGTGCCGATCTGCAAAGAACATCAGGTAACACTCCAGGCATATTCCCCGCTGGAGCAGGGACTTCTGACAGGAACCCTTCCAAGAGACTATGTGCCTACAGGCGCCCGCGCAAACAAGAAATGGTTCCAGCCGGAGAACATGCAGAAGGCGATGGATATGATGGATGACTGGAAACCATTCTGCGAAAAATACAATTGCAATATTCCGACGCTTGCACTTGCATGGATCATGAACCAGGGACCGCACATCAACCTGCTGAGTGGCGCTACAACAGCAGAACAGATCGAGGTTAATGCAAAAGCGGCAGACATCCAGATCTCTGCTTCCGACCTGCTCAGAATGCGTGCGATGGCGGAAGCTATCGATCAATAAAAGAACCCCGGAAGCCGATGCTGCGCTTTTCGAAGAAATAATTTGTGGTTCGAAGGAGGAAAAAATGCCTTCAAAGGAAAAAACTCTTGCTAAAACTCTAGTGGCGGGTATATTATTAAAGAAAACAGGCACTGAAAATAGTAATGAGAAGAGGAAGGAAAGCATGTCGAGCAGAGAGAGACTGATGGTCATCAGGCAATGTATTCAGAATATGAAGAAAGTATCTGTTGCGGAGCTGAGCAGTCAGTGCTCCGTGACGGAAGAGACAATCCGCCGGGATCTGGATAAGCTGGAAGCCGAGGGCGTTGTAACCAGGATCCATGGCGGAGCAATCTGGAATGCGGATGTACAGAAGGAAGGCATTCATTTTTATAAGAGAATGTCTAAAAATCTGAAAGAAAAACAGAATATCGCCCGCAAGACGGCAGAGCTGCTTGAGGGGAAGCATACCATTATAGCGGACTCCAGCACAACCGTTATGGAGGCGCTGAAGCTGATGCAGGATAATCCGGATGTCACAATTGTGACCAACTCCACGGAAGTATTCCGTGAATTTCAGCAGTCCGCGGTAAATGTCATATCCGTGGGAGGCGAATTTAATAAAAAATCGCTGTCGCTCCAGGGACAGCTCGCGAAGAGCAACATGTCCAAATACCATGTCAGCGTGGCCCTGATCAGCTGCAAAAGCGTGGATATTGAGAAGGGTGTCCAGGACTCCAATGAAAGCGAGGCGGAGATTAAGAAGATTATGCTTGAGCAGGCGGATGAGGTGGCCCTCCTTGCAGATCATACCAAGTTTGACCAGACGGCATTCGTATGCCTGATTGATCTGAAGAGTGTAAACTATATTATCACAGACAGACAGCCCAGCGATATCTGGATACATTACTGCAGGGAGAACGGGATAGAGCTTATATATTAAACAACACTACACCTATAAACTAAAACTGAACACCTGAGTTTTCGGCTATACTGTGAAACAAACTCCATTAGAAAAGCTGCCATTTTGGGCGGCTTTCTTTGTTTTGGGCTAGATAAACAGTATAAATATTTGAAACACAGAATATATTGCTTTGAAAACAAAAATGTGCATAAAAACAAGATAAAAAAGTTGTGAAAAACAACTAAAAATATTTGAAACACAGAAATAATGTTGACATTAATCACCATAAAATGTAAAATAAAAGTAGATCAAAGACAGGGGCGTGTAACCTTAGAAGTATGAGTAAGGCCCTGAAAACCGGCATTTCTTTCTTCTTGGCAACGGGGGATATAGGTTGGGTAGGAAAGCCGGAGACGTTCTTGGAAAACCAAAAATAGAGAAGCGATGCAAAGCAAAAGCAAAGAAGAAAGAGGTTGGTGGATTTTATGGGTAAGAGAAGGAAAAAAATGTCGATCATCAGGCGGATGATGTTTGCAGTACTGTTCGGATTCTGCGCCGGTTTTTTGTGTCTGCTGCTGAGAGAATTTCTGCTTGGAAATGGAAACAGTGATGTCTGGAATACGATTCATGCCATTTTCTTTCAGGATATCACGGCGACAGAAGGAATCGAAGGAATCGGGCTGTTCTATATTATCGGGCAGGTATTTATGCGGGGACTTCAGATGTCGATCGTTCCGCTGGTCATCACCTCTCTGAGTCTGGCGCTCTGCAGTCTGGCAGATCCGGAGCGCCTTGGCAAGATTGCCGGAAAGACATTTATTACATATATCTGTTTCTATGCGGCGGCGGCAGCCCTCGCAGGGGCAGCGGCCTATTTCGTGAAAAGTATGGGCTGGTTTGATGTAAAGCTTCCGGGAGAGATGGTGACAGAGGCAGTCACCATGGAAGGATATAATCCCCTGGTCACAATTGTAAATGCCGTGCCGTCAAATATCTTTTCCGTATTTTCATCTAACAGTTCCATCCTGTCTGTAGTAGTTGTTGCCATTATCATGGGCCTGTGCATGACGGCAATGGGGAAAAAGGCAGAGCCATTGAAAAAGGTTCTTGAGAACTTAAACGAGATTGTACAGAGGTTTCTGGACTTCTTGATTGATGAGGCCGGCCCCATAGCGATTTTCTGCATGATTACAAGAACCCTTGCAGTATATGGGATTGAATATATCGGTCCCACGCTGGTGTGGATCGTGACGACAATCGTAGTCAGTCTGGCACTGGTAGTTACGATTTATCCGATTGGAATCATGCTGACAACACGGATGAATCCGATTCCGTTCATGAAGAAAACATTTAAGGTTGGCTTGTTTGCAGCGGCTACGAATTCATCAGCAGCTACCTTACCGCTGAATACGAGAACCTGTGTGGATGAGCTTGGATGTACGGAAGAGATCAGCAGTTTTGTCCTGCCGACAGGTATGACAGTGAATATGAACGGTACCACCGCAATGCACATGATCGCCGTTACATTTATCGCGTCTGCGGCAGGCATCGATATCAAACCTTCCACCCTGGTCGTAGCGGCCTTCCTTTCGATCTGTACGGCAATGGGAACACCAGCAATTCCAGTGGCCGGCACTACCATGGTATATGTAGTTATGACCGGGCTGGGCCTGAACAGTGACTTATGCATGATTGGATATTCCCTTGTACTTGCAATGAATTACCTTCCGGGTATGGCGGTAATCACGCTGAATGTCATCGGAGATGCAGCAACGAATCTGATTATTAACGTAAAAGAAGGCGTGCTCAATAAAGAAAAATATTATAAGAAAATGGAAAAGGAATAAAACCTGCGGATTCTATACGGCGGAGAACCGCAGTCTTAATGAAAAATATGTGGTCAAAGATGGCTGCAATGTGTTCAAAATGAAGTGATTTTGAACACATTGCAGCCTTTTTTCAACACGATATAGGGGCAGGATTTTCTGAATCATATTAGATATTAAGGCGGCAGAAATAGCAGATGAAAAAATGGCTGAAAAAATGAAATATCTTTTGCTGCATTTAGCTGGAAATAGTATGAGAAATCCTTTATACTATAAGTATTTCGGTTCTATAGAAATTAGAAGGATAAAGAGAGAAGGTTACCTTATGTTAACAGGTATGAAGAAATTATTCGCCCCGGTAGATATGACGGAGGGGAGCCCGTGGAAACGGATTGTTGCATTTACGATTCCTATGCTGATGGGAAATATTGCACAGCAGCTGTACAATACGGTGGACAGCATTATCGTGGGAAGATTTGTGGGGGATAATGCCCTTGCAGCAGTCGGGAGCGCGGGGCCGATTCTCAATCTGCTGCTGGTCCTGTTTGTGGGAATTTCGGTCGGAGTGGGAATCATGGTGTCCCAGTATTTTGGGGCCAGGCAGAGATTGGAGTTATCCAAAACGATTGGCTGTTGTATTACCCTGACCGTGATAACAACGATCCTGGTTATGGTGGTCACACCGATCGTCACGATGCCGCTTTTGAGGCTTTTGAATACGCCGGATACGATTATCGGATGGTGCAATTCGTACCTTATGATTCTGTTTATGGGGATTATCGGGTGTGCATTTTATAATATTCTGGGCGGGATTCTCAGAGGTTTGGGGGATTCCATTTCGGCCCTTGTTTATCTGCTTGTAGCTACCGTACTGAATATTGTTTTGGATTACATATTTGTTGCGTATTTTAACATGGGAGTTGCCGGAGTTGCCCTGGCTACTGTGATTGCGCAGATGGTATCGGCGCTGTTGTCTCTGCGGAAGCTGCTCAGAATGAAAGAGGTATTTGATATGAAGAAAGAATACCTTGTGCCGGAGAAGAAGTATATGTGGGGCCTGATACGTTTGGGGCTGCCTTCCGGGTTAACCCAGGCGATTTTTTCGCTGTCCATGATTATTGTACAATCTCTGACAAACAGCTTTGGTGAAATGTTTATCGCTGCCAATGTGATAGTGATGCGTGTGGATGGGTTTGCAGTCATGCCGGCGTTTTCTTTTGGAACTGCGATGACCACTTATTCCGGCCAGAATGTGGGCGCGCGCCGGATGGACCGGGTTGTGCAGGGGGCTAAGCAGGGGACTGCCATAGCAGTCGGAACGTCTACGGCGATCACCATCCTGATCCTGCTGTTCGGCAGATATCTGATGTCCATATTTACCTCCACACCGGAACTGGTGGAATTAAGCTTTTCCATGATGAAGATACTGGCTGTGGGCTATATCGCCATGGAGGTGACCCAGTGTCTGTCGGGTGTAATGAGAGGGGCAGGCGATACCGTGACGCCGATGTGGATTTCTATGGTGACCACAGTTGTAATCCGCGTTCCGCTGGCCTATGGTATCGCGTGGCTGACCAGATCCGATTCCATGCCTAACGGAAACAGTGCATGTATTTTTATCTCCCTGCTGATCTCATGGATACTGGGAGCGTGTATTACAGTTCTCTGCTACCGCGCCGGACGGTGGAAGAAAAAAGCAATAGCAGAATAGAAAGGAACGATAACAGGAGCCGTGCATAGTAACCTGCGCGCCCCCTGTTCTGAACATATGGAGATGATGAAAAGTTATAAAAAAACAATTTATGCCTGCTATACAGGGTACATTACCCAGGCAATCGTTAATAATCTGGGGCCGCTGCTGTTTTTGACCTTTCAAAACCAGTTCGATATATCTGTGGAAAGAATCGGTTTCCTGATTACACTGAACTTCGGCGTACAGCTTGTGGTTGACCTGCTGGCCGCAAAATATGTGGACCGTATTGGCTACAGAATCAGTATTGTGGCCGCTCACATCATGGCATCCGCAGGGCTTGTGGGAATGGGCCTGTTCCCGTTCGTGATGCCGGATCCCTATCTGGGCCTGCTGGCAGCTATTGTGCTGAACGGGATCGGCGGCGGACTGATCGAAGTCCTGATCAGTCCGATTGTGGAGGCTGCACCTTCGGGGGAGAAGGAAAAGGCGATGAGCCTACTTCATTCTTTTTACTGCTTCGGGCAGGTGGGCGTGGTGATACTGTCCACGCTGGGCTTTAAAGTATTCGGGATGGAACACTGGAATTACCTGCCGGTTATCTGGGCCGTGGTTCCGTTTGTCAATATTTTTGTTTTTACAAAAGTTCCGATCCGTACCCTGGTTGAGGAAGATGAGAGGCTGCCGGTAAGAAAGCTTTTTTCCATGAAAATGTTCTGGATTTTTGTTCTGATGATGCTCTGCGCCGGTGCATCCGAGCAGGCCATGTCCCAATGGGCTTCCTACTTTGCGGAAAGCAGCCTGCAGGTATCGAAAACGATGGGAGACCTGATGGGACCCTGCGCGTTTGCGGCATTGATGGGGGCATCCCGGGTATTCTACGGAAAATGCGGGGACAAAATCCCTCTGGAGAAGTTTATACTGGGCAGCAGTATTTTGTGTATCATAAGCTACCTGTTCGCGGTCTTTATGCCGGTTCCGGTTCTGAGCCTGCTGGGCTGTGCGATGTGCGGGCTCTCAGTGGGAATTATGTGGCCGGGTACGTTTAGTATTGCGGCAAGAGAATGTACCCGGGGAGGAACGGCAATGTTTGCGTTTTTTGCACTGGCTGGAGATGCCGGATGCATGGCGGGGCCGGGACTAACGGGCGTAGTGGCGGAACAATTCCCGAGATGGGGGCTGAAGGCGGGCCTGCTTTTTGCCATTGTATTTCCTGTTGGGATGGCGGGGATACTATTGGGGAGGCGGGCCGGGAAAGTACAGAGGATGCCGGACAGAAACCTGTGACAGGAACCTGACGGGAAGCAGTCTTCCGATTTCGCGGGCTGCTGTTTTGTGAAGAAATACTTGGGCGGGGGTGAAAATTGCTTACAGCAATGAATTTTCACCCCCGCCCTTTATCTGAGCACTCTCAGAAACTCTATGTGTGAACGCAATGCATGCGAAACAGGAAGACGGTTTCTTGATAACCTGTGCCTTGTTATTATATTAATTCACATAACTAATTAATTGTGATGCATAATTGTTAAAAAACTGTGAAATATTGAACCATATATTGACATTTCTATATAATACTACTAATATAATCGTTAAACGTCTAACTAATTTTCGGATTTGGGATAGGGATTCCGGGAAAGGAGATTTATATGAATTGTGATGCCAACCATGTTCCCACAGTTGGGATTATGAGCCAGATCATGCATATGAGCATGAATCGGGCCAGGCTGTTATTTGATGAGTATGATTTAAAGATTGGGCAGGCGGGGATTCTCTTTATGCTGGAACATTTTGGAGAGATGTCCCAGCGGGAACTTGCCTCGAAGATGAATGTGACTCCGCCGTCTATTACTGCGGCAATCGGGAAGATGGAACGTCTGGGATACATCAGGCGTAAGCCGGATGATAAAGACCAGAGGATTATGCGTCTGAGTACCACTGATAAGGGGAAGGCGTGCCTGGAGCATACCAAAAAAGTGGCGAAGCAGATGGATGAACTCATGTTCAAAGGCATGAGCCAGGAGGAGAAGCTGCTGTTTAGAAGACTTCTGCTTCAGATGCAGGAGAATTTAAAAGAGGAAAAAGAACTCTCCGGTTTAAAATGACAGACATGATAGTATATGCAGAAAGGGAGATATTATGAAGAAACTATTTAAGTATATGGGGATGTACTGGAAAGCCGTTATAGCGATTCTGGCAGTCCTCATCATACAGGCGTACTGCGACCTGTCGCTGCCCGGATATACTTCGGACATTGTGAATGTCGGGATTCAGCAGGGCGGTATTGACGAATCGATACCGAGAGCAGTTACGGCGGATGATATGGAGAAGCTTCTGCTTTTTGTAAGCAGCAAAGATGCGGATACAGTGAAAGAAGCTTATCAGTTGAAGGAGAAGGACACAGGGTATGACTATGACGGTTCTGTGTATGTCCTGAAGAGTAAGGCCGCAGAGGATGAAGCGCAGGTGGAAAAACTGTCCTCAATTCTTGGCAGTCCGATGATGCTGGTGTCCGGCTTTGAATCCGGAAGCGATATGACTGACCAGATGGAAGTCTCCATGAAAGACAAAATGAAGGCTATGATTGAGGAGCAGGCGCAGAAGCAGGCAAAGGAACAGATTGACGCTCAGCTGAAAAAGATAGATGAAGCCGATGTATTTGAACTGTTTGGTATGATTCCTGAGGAGCAGCGTTCTGAGGTGACGAAGCAGATAGAGGACAAATTTTCCGACATGCCGTCGACTATGATAGACCAGGCTGCCAAAGTGTACATTAAGGATGCATACACACGGCTGAACGTGGACACAGATCAACTGCAGAACAGTTACCTGTTGTCTACGGGGGCGAAGATGGTAGGACTTGCATTTTTGGGGATGGCAGCCAGCATTCTGGTAGGATTTATGGCTTCCCGCGTGGGTGCAACTGCAGGACGTGATCTCCGAGGAAAAGTATTCCGGAAGGTTGTCGGCTTTTCGAACAATGAATTCGACCACTTCTCAACTGCGTCTCTGATCACGCGGAGCACAAACGATATCCAGCAGATCCAGATGCTGCTGGTTATGCTGCTGCGGCTGGTATTATATGCACCGATTATGGCCGTGGGAGGCATTTACAAAGTATTCCATACCAATGTATCCATGTCATGGATCATTGCACTGGCAGTGATCCTGATCGGCCTGGTAGTTCTGGTTCTATTTACCGTGGCTATGCCGAAGTTTAAGATTCTGCAGACCCTGGTAGATAAGCTGAACCTGGTTACAAGGGAGATTCTGACAGGGTTATCCGTTATCCGTGCATTTTCGACGGAAAAGCACGAGGAAGCGCGTTTTGACAAGGCAAACAGGGATCTGACGAGAACGACCCTTTTTGTAAACCGTGCCATGACATTCATGATGCCGGTTATGATGCTGATTATGAACGGCATTTCCGTTCTGATTATCTGGAGCGGCGCCCACGGCGTTGACAGCGGACAGATGCAGGTCGGGGATATGATGGCCTTTATTCAATATACAATGCAGATCATTGCCAGCTTCCTGATGCTGTGCATGATTTCCATTATGCTGCCAAGGGCGGCCGTTTCTGCGGACCGTGTAGATGAAGTGCTTACAAGCAAAACCATAATACATGATCCGAAGGAAGCAGTAAAGCTGCCGGAAAAAATGCAGGGCGTTCTGAAGTTCGACCATGTATCGTTCCGATATCCGGGGGCAAGCGAAGACGTGCTCCACGATATTGATTTCACAGCGAAGCCGGGTGAGACAACTGCGATCATCGGAAGCACGGGAAGCGGCAAGTCCACGCTGGTGAATCTGATTCCAAGGTTTTATGATGTGACGGAAGGCAGTATTACCCTGGACGGCATAGATATCCGCGATATAACCCAGCATGACCTGCGGGATAAGCTGGGATATGTGCCGCAGAAAGGGGTGCTGTTCTCCGGCGACATTGCTTCTAATATTATGTATGGGAACCCGGAGGGCAGCGATGAGGAGATGGAAGAGGCAGCAGCAGTCGCACAGGCTGCCGGATTCATTGAAGAAAAATCCCAAAAATATGAGAGCCCGATTTCCCAGGGAGGAACGAATGTATCGGGCGGACAGAAACAACGCCTCTCCATAGCCAGAGCGATCGCAAAACATCCGGATCTCTATATTTTCGACGACAGTTTTTCTGCGCTGGATTATAAGACAGATGTTACGCTTAGAAGAGCGCTGAAGGAAAATACGGCAGACAGCACGGTACTGATTGTTGCGCAGCGTATCAGTACGATCCTGCATGCGGAACAGATTATTGTTCTGGACGATGGTATGGTGGCAGGGAAGGGTACACACCGGGAGCTGCTGAAGAATTGTGAAGTATATCAGCAGATTGCGGCATCCCAGCTGTCGGAGGAAGAACTGAAGGCGGGGATGGAGACAGCAGAGTCAGACACGAAAGGAAGGGAGGAAAACAGCCATGAGTAGAGAAGGCGGCAGAAGGCCTATGGGCAGACGGGGCCCTATGAAGGGTATGGTTCCGGGTGAGAAGCCAAAGAATCTCAAAGCAACCGTAAAAAAACTGCTCAAATATATGAGCAAATATAAAATACAGCTGTTTTTCGTAATCGTATTTGCGATCGGCGGTACGATTTTTAACATCATTGGCCCGAAGGTCCTTGGTAAGGCAACTACGGAGATATTCAACGGCCTGGTCAGCAAAGTGTCCGGCGGAGACGGCATGGATTTTGGGAAAATCGGTCAGATCCTGATCTTTACGCTGAGCCTGTATCTGGTGAGCGCCTTGTGTTCGTTTGTTCAGGGCTTTCTGATGACCGGCATTTCCCAGAAAATGACATACCGTCTGAGGAGAGAGATATCAGAAAAAATCAACAGAATGCCGATGAATTATTTTGATACAAAGACATATGGTGAAGTGCTGTCCAGAGTGACCAATGATATAGATACGCTGGGACAGAGCCTGAATCAGAGTATGACCCAGATGATTACTTCAGTTACGACAATCATCGGTGTGCTGGTCATGATGCTCTCGATCAGTCCTCTGATGACAGTAGTGGCGCTTTTAATACTTCCGCTTTCCATCGGTTTCATTTCCGTGATCATGAAACGTTCCCAGAAGTACTTCCGCGGACAGCAGAAATACCTCGGTGAAGTCAACGGACAGGTGGAGGAAGTATATGGCGGCCATAACATCGTAAAGGTATTTAATAAAGAAAAAGATGTAATAGAAGAATTCGAAGAAACCAACAATAAACTATACGACTCTGCATGGAAGTCCCAGTTCATATCCGGTATGATGATGCCGATCATGCAGTTTGTCGGGAACCTGGGGTATGTGGTAGTTGTTATTCTGGGAGGTTATCTGGCGGCAAAGCGTACAATCGAGGTTGGAGATATCCAGTCCTTTACGCAGTATGTAAGAAACTTTACGCAGCCGATCCAGCAGGTAGCGCAGGTAGCCAATCTGCTGCAGTCCACAGCAGCGGCATCCGAGCGTGTGTTTGAATTCCTGGAGGAAGAGGAAGAAGACCAGACTGTGCAGAATCCGGTATCCGTGGAAGGTCTGCAGGGCAATGTCGAGTTCGACCATGTACGGTTTGGCTACAATGAGAACAAAATTATTATCAATGATTTCTCTGCCAGGGTAAAAGAAGGCCAGAAGATAGCGATCGTAGGGCCCACCGGAGCGGGTAAGACCACGATGATCAAACTATTAATGCGTTTTTATGATGTCAGCAGCGGAGCCATTTTGATTGATGGACATAATATCAAAGACTTCAACCGGAGCGAACTGCGCCAGATGTTCGGCATGGTGCTTCAGGACACGTGGCTGTTCCACGGAAGCATCCGGGATAACATCCGTTACGGAAAACTGGATGCAACAGACGAAGAAGTGATCGAAGCGGCAAAGGCAGCGAGAGTGCACCGTTTTGTCCAGACACTTCCGGGCGGTTATGATATGGAACTGAATGAGGAAGCCAGCAACGTATCCCAGGGCCAGAAACAGCTCCTAACCATCGCAAGAGCCATCCTGGCAGATCCAAAGATCCTGATCCTGGACGAAGCAACCAGCTCTGTAGACACAAGAACAGAGATCCAGATTCAGAAGGCCATGGACACCCTGATGAAGGGCAGAACCAGCTTTATCATAGCCCACAGGCTGTCAACAATCAGGGATGCCGATATCATCCTTGTTATGAAAGATGGAGACATCGTAGAACAGGGGAACCACGAAGAACTGATCCGCAAAGGCGGGTTCTATGCAGAACTCTACAATTCCCAATTCGAGAGGGCGGCGGGGTAGAGGTTTATTGCTGGTGGGGGCGCCTGCCTGGACCAGGGAGATGGCTGCCTCCGCGGCAAACCGGGATGGTTTTCGGAAGCAGGCCGCTTACGGAGAAGTTCTAGCACAAAATGAGCCGTCCACGAGGGCACGTACAACATTCAGCCAGAAAGCCTGATGCTTTCTGGCCTCAGGTAGTACTGAAAAGTGATTTGGAAAATCACTTTTCATCCCTCGTGGACGGCTCATTTTGCGCAAGAACTTCTAGACCGTGCGCTCGATGCTTCCGAAAACCATCCCGGTTTGCCGCGGAGGCAGCCATCTCCCTGGCCCAGGCAGGCTGGGCGCATCCGGCAGGAAGAAAAAACTCTTTTGGGGAGCCTGGACGGGGGAGGCGGATGGGAATTGGCGGATAGGGAATGACCAGTCAGGAGATAGGTAAGTCTTTTGTTTCAGGAGATAGGTAAGTCGATTCAACAGGTGGTAAGTCGAATTGT
>NZ_WKZK01000075.1:0-24977 GCF_009680135.1 Eubacterium sp. BIOML-A2 | reverse complement strand
TCTTTCATACTGATTTTAGTATATCAGATTCATTAAAATCTGTCCGAAAAAGTGTCTTAATTTATGAGACCATTATAGAATGCCTGAGTGTCCGGATTGGTTATTGCTTGAGGCTAAGAAAGAGTGGGAGCGTCTGGCGGATTTGATGAATCAGATGGGTGTTCTTACAGAAGTGGACATGGCAGCATTTGCTGCATATTGCCAGTCTTACGCCAGATGGAAGGAAGCACAGGAGCATATTTCTTCGGAGGGTTCTACCTTTGAAACAGATAAGGGATATCAACAACAGACACCTTGGGTTGGTATTGCAAATACAAATCAAAAGTTGATGCTGCAGGCTGCATCTGAGTTTGGATTAACTCCATCTTCACGAAGCAGAATTATTGCAGGTAACGGCAAGTCTAAGGAACCAGAGGATGAAATGGAGGCATTGCTTGGGGGTGATTCTTAATGGCAAAGGAGCCAAGACCAAAGGGATATCCGAAGCTTAAGAATTACAAGCCTTCACAGTTTATGCTTCCGACTTCTCATTATGATAAGAAGAAAGCAGATAGAGCAGTTACTTTTATTGAGAATCTTTGCCACACCAAAGGTAAATGGGCTGGAACACCATTCTGGTTATTGCCATGGCAGGAGCAATTGATAAGAGATATCTTTGGAATTGTGAAACCGGATGGGAATAGGCAGTTTCGAACTGCATTTGTGGAAATATGTAAGAAGGTAGGTAAGAGCGAATTGGCAGCAGCTATCGCTCTTTATTTATGGCAAGAAATGGTGCGACAAAAAAAGAAATCAGAAAATATGTAGAATGGGAATTTCATTATGACCTGAGCAGATCATTGGATGAAATCAGACCATCTTACCATCATGTGGAAAGCTGCCAGGAGACTGTGCCGGAAGCCATCACTGCTTTTCTGGAGGCAGATGATTTTGAGGATGCATTGAGGAATGCTGTTTCATTAGGTGGTGATACAGATACACTTGCAGCTATTACAGGAAGTATTGCGGAAGCATTTTTTGGAATACCGGAAGTGTTTAAAGCCGAATGCCGCAACAGGATCGATCCGGAGATGAACAGGGTGCTTGATGCATTTGATGAAGTGCTGGGAATATGCTCCCAAAAGTCAGACGAAAGGATGCAGGGGAATGAACTGATCGAGAATGCGATTGATAACCTGTATGAAATGCAGGATAACGATAGCTTTGTGGATGTCATTACAGCTTTATGTTTCAGGATGAAAAGGAATGGCTGTGGAATGGTTCCTTTTGTAACGGTCGGGGGAACGATGTTTCCGGATTTGGATGTCTCCAGCCTGAAAAAAGGGGATGTCGTAACTCTTGATCATGAAGTCCGGTTCCGAATGGACACTGTGGCCGCCGGAGACGGCGTGGAATGGTTTTATATTTTCACGAGTGAAGAGGAGATGCATAAGAAGCCAGTCCCTGAAGTCATTATGGAAATACCATTTGCAGACATATTTGACATTGCCGGGAAGAATGACAAGGTTGCAGGCGTTGTAATCAATCCTTTTGGAAGGTATTTCAAGGCAGACAGGGAAGTAATTGAGTGTATCAATGCAGTATTTCAGAATATGGAGGATTAGCCGTTATGGATAGAACGATTCGAGTTACAGGAAAAGGGAAGATTAAAGTGAAGCCGGATACAATCAGACTCAGGCTTATGATGGAAGGAACATACCCGGAATATGATGAAACATTGAAAAGATCATCCGAAGCAGTGGATCTGTTGAAGGATCTTATAGAAAAACAAGGATATGATCGCAAGGAACTGAAGTCTTTGTTCTTCACGATTGATACAGAATATGAAAGCTATCAGGCAAAAGATAAGAGCTGGAAACGGAAATTTCAGGGCTATAAATATGTACATCGCATGAAAATAGAGTTTCCGGCAGATAATCAGAGACTGGGAAAAATCCTATATGCTTTGGCACACTGCCCGGTATCACCAGAGTTCTCAATAGAATACACCGTTTCTGACCCGGAAGCATCTAAAAATGAGCTGCTTGGAAACGCAGTAAAGGATTCCTTGAAAAAGGCATCTGTACTTGCAGAGGCATCCAACGTGAAACTTGGAGAAATCATCAGTATCGACTATTCATGGGGAGAAATTGATTTTGTGTCACAGCCTATACACGAGATGTCTTTGAGATGCTGTGAACCAGATGACTGTTATACCGCATCTTATGATATGGATATTGAACCGGATGACATTGATATTACAGACACAGTCACTGTTGTCTGGGCACTGGTGGATTAAAGGAAATCAAATGTGGCAGATGATAAGCCTGTTACGAAAAAGTGAAATATCTGTTTAGTTTTTGCAAAAAAATCACTGTTTTTGCAAAAAACAGTGATTGTATCTGGAGACAAAGGCATATTATGAGAAAAACTATACGTTTCCTGGGGATAAGCAAATCGGGGATGTTATCTCAAAAGTATATGATCGGATCACAGTTGCAGATATATGGATCCTCTATGGCGAAGTGGTGAAACACTATAAGAAAAAGAGGGCTGATATTAACAAACGAGTGAGACGATCCCTTAACCAGCATGAGGAAAAGAAAACGGAAACAGTTTGCTTCATGAATCTATGTATGGTGCAAGATGGAAAAGGAAATGTACTTGCACTGTACAAAGTAAATGACAGTTATACCGGAACAACGTTTCCGGGTGGGCATGTGGAAAATGGCGAGATCTTTACAAAGGCTGTCATCCGTGAAGTTTACGAGGAGACGGGACTTACGATTGAGAACCCTCTGTTCTGTGGCGTATATCATTGGAATAAATCAGGTACGCATAATGTGATTTTCCTGTATAAAGCAGTTCAGTATTCAGGAATATTACATAGCTCTGAGGAAGGAAGTGTTTACTGGATTCCGATGGAAGAGTTTAAAGAAAAGGAACTTGCCACTGGGATGGAATATGTTCTGCAGATGATGGAGTCTGCACAGATGAATGAGTGCTTCCTGTGAATATCTCCCCTTCTCAGGGAAGATATGGATGATGCGAAACGTCTGCAGCTGCGCAGACAGATCGCACAGGAGAATAACATCTCAGTCCATTCTCTTTACCGTTATGAGAAAGCATATGCAGAAGGCCAGTTCTCTGGTCTCAAACCGGCAGACCGGCAAAAACAAAGATCCCAGAGACTTCCGGACAATTTCGATTTTCTTCTGGAACAGGCGATCCAGCTCAGGAAAGAGGTTCCGGAACGGTCTGTTGCACAGATCATCTTCATTCTGGAAGCGGAAGGTTTGTTGCACCGGGGGTATCCCTTGACTATAAAAGTGCAAATTTTTTCCTGTTACCTAATATTATAATCTGTTTGTAAACAAAAGAAAATATAATTAAAAAAAATTGAAAAAAAGTAAAACCAAAGTCAAAAGTTAATCGTCTTATAAGTATAGACGCTAAATGAAAGTAAAAAATGGAGGAGAAGTGATTATGGATAAGTATTGTTTGAAATGTGGGAAAGAATTGAACAAAAATGCAAAATTTTGTAATGAATGTGGAACGCCTGTTATGGAAAAAAATGCGAAAAAAGGAGGTGGGAAGAAAATAGTCATGATTATGATGTGTGCCTTGTTAGCTGCAGCAGGCGGTACATATGCTGCTTATGCGGGAGCGGGCGATTGGCTAAAAGGATGTTTTTCAAAAAAATCTCAAGAGGAAACAAATATTCCAACAGAGACAGTTGATGAAAAAACAGAGATAACATATTCGGTAACAATTGAAGAAACAGAGAATCCAGAATTCAGTTATCCTGTGTTCGCTTGCAGCGTGCCTTCGGATGTGATTAATCAACTAAATGAAAAGTATAAACAGGAAGTCGATGGATATATTGCGGGGGCCGAGGTATCGCCAGTAGAGATAGAAGAAATGATTGTTTCAGATAATATATATGAAGTGGATTATCAGTCAGAAGACGGTGCGATTGTGGCGTTATCTAAAATCGGACATCTCTATGGTGGAGGAACATCATCTATGCCTTATCGTGAAGGAATTATCCTGAATCTGGAAAATGGAGAAGAACTGGAAGTGTATGAGGCATTGGATTGTACGAAAGAGATTATCGAAGTTGCAGCAAAGTCGGCTTTTATGAAGGATATCATGAAATTTGAATCGAACAAATCAGATTCCGATGGATATTATGACTACTATGATACGGCAATTGTTACGCTGCTTGATTCGGATTATAACAGCTTTACTTATTCGCTTTGTGATGAGGGGGTCGCTGTATCATCTGGAAAATGGTTGTTAGGACCATCGATAAATGAGGTAGTAGTTTCCAAAGAGGAGTTGAAGAATATGGAAAAAATACAGAAGAATTCATTCTCTCTGAGTTCTTCACAAGAGGAGGCATTGGAACTGAAGATTGATTTGCTCTCTGGGCCATGCAAACAGGATCCATGTATTTCAAATCTTACCATTGACTCAGCATTGAATTGTATGACGTATTTGCTCCATACATCGTCAGAAGTGGATCTTTCTAGTAGAGAAGAAATGGAGGGAGGAACTTATTATCGTATTAGCAAAGATGAGGTGCAGAATTATCTGAAGGAAGTATATCAGATGAATGTTACAAATGAAGAACTGGAAGAGTGGTCATATTATGATGATGGTAATGAAGACTATTATACATATTTCACTGGTTTTGGGGATACGTTTTCATCAACAACAATCGATAATTATCAACAAATAACAGAGGATATGGTAGTGTTTCGAGGTGAAATCGAGGATCTTATAGATGAAAAAAAATATAACTATACTTTGGTTGCTAGAATCAACCCAAATAGTCCGCTCTGTGGACTGCAGTTGATAAAACTTGATATTTACTAATGCTCAAACCTATTACGGTACTATTTTAAGGAGGAAAAAGAGATGTGTTTATTTTATGATCCAGAAGAAGATGAATATGATGGATGTAGAACACCAGCAGATTATGTTGATCCAGAAGAATACTATAATCCAGATAATTATTATGATGTGGATCGCTACTATGATAGTGATGAATGGTGGCCATAAGAGAAAGATTTAAGAAAGAAGAGGAAAAAGAAATGAGTATATTCGATACAATGAAAGATACATTATCAGTAAGAAGCCAGGGAGTTGCACAGAAAGTGTCAAATGCAACGGAGAGTGTAAAATTAAATAATCAGATCAAAGCAAACCAGAAGATGATTGACAAGATCATGTACCATGTGGGTGAAAAGTGCTTTGAGATTAATGGAGAGCTTGAAGGAACGCCATATGATGAAATGTTTGGGGAGATTCATCGACTTCAGGCAGAGAATAAAGCGTTTAGAGAACAGCTTCAGGTTCTGACAGTTGACAAGGTCTGTCCTAAATGTGGATTTCAGAATAGTGGTCAATCCAAATTCTGCATGAATTGTGGAGCAGTTCTGGAAGATAAAAATAACGCGACACAGGACAATGAAAACGGAAAACTTTGTGCTTCCTGCGGAACTGTTAATTCGGAAGAAGCTCTGTTTTGTGTAGAGTGTGGCAGCAGATTAGAATAGAAAAGGAAATTACGGAGGATAAGAGAAATGAGTAAATATTGTATGAGTTGTGGGAATAAATTGAGAGCAGGAAATAAATTTTGTGATAAGTGTGGACAGGCAGTTCCTGCAGATGACATTGAAATTAACAATGCCAGGAAGAAAGGATACAAAACAAAAGAAATAGGTGTTTTTGTGATTTTAGTAATTGTAGCAGTGATTTTTATGGGGGTTGCAGGTGTTCGTGTTTTTGATAATAAGGGATATGAAAAACCATTTGGATATTTGGAAACAGCTGTGAATAAGTGCGATGCAGACGCATTCATACGTGCGTTCCATCCGGAACTTCTTTCAGAGGATTACATTCCAACGGATGATGACATGGTAGATGAGTTTGGAAGATACGGAGCAAAAATTAACTTCGATATCATCAGTGCAGAGAAATTATCAGAGGAGGATCTGCAGACATATAGTGATCTGCTTGGCGAGCTGAAGGAAGGGTATCGGGTAAAAGTGGATTTTTCGTATGAAGGACAGACAGACATCTATTCTCAATGGAGCAGAGAGGAGTCCTATTCAGAAGTAAAAGAGGTAGATGTTGTAAAATATGACGGAAAATGGTGCTTCCCGAGTGAAGATGTGTTATGGTGATTATATGGGAATAAAAGAATTGATTCAGAGTATTGCCGATGAGTATTGCCTTTCAAAGAGTCTCTCTGAAAGACTCTTTGAAAGGATTAAAAAAATTTTAAACTTAAGATAAAGAAAAAGATGAGGACTATTATGAATTGTCAAAGTTGTGGGAAAGAGATACCGGAACAATCTAAGTTTTGTCCTTTCTGCGGGACAAAGAATGAAAATGAATCAGAAATGAAAGATATTGTTCGGGAGGCGATTGAGGGAAAGGTGCAGGCAGTTGAAAAACTGTACAACATGACATATGCACAGGGCTTTTCAGTGGCAATGCAGATTGTCAGAAATGAGCAGGATGCAATGGATTTACTGCAGGATGCGTATGTTTCTGTTTTTGAAAATTTGAATCAACTGAGTGATCCTGAGAAATTCAAATCATGGTTTCACTGTATTGTAGCGAATAAATGCAGGGATTGGATCAAAAAGAAAAAACCAGAGCTGTTTTGTTCGTTGGAAAGTGATGATGATGACCGGGATTTCGAAGATACATTACAAAGTGATTGCATAGAGTTTATTCCAGAGAAACAGGTGGATTATAATGAGACAAAGCGTTTGATCAAAGAAATTTTAGATAATCTTCCAGAAGATCAAAGACTTTGTGTATTAATGTATTATTATGATGAATTGTCTGTCAATGATATTGCAAAGGCGTTAGAATGTTCGGATGGAACGGTAAAAAGCAGGTTGAATTATGCCCGTAAAAAGATTAAAGATGAAGTCGAAGCATTAGAACGCAAGGGAACAAAACTATATGGTATTGCACCGATTCCGTTTATTATATGGATGCTTCGTGAAAATGAAGTGCATGCATCTGCAGGCGAGCATTTATTGCATGATTCGATCCTCCCTCAAATATCGTCATCATCGGTGAAGAAATCGCACACCGTAAAGCAGACAGTAAAGAAAGTTAAGGCTCCAAAGACAGTTGTGACAAAAGCAATTGCAGGAGTTGTGGGGGCTGCCGTGTTAGGAACAGCCGGTTTTTTTGCGTATAATCATATACAAGAGGAAAAGAAGAACCAGGAGATTGCACAGGAAAAACAGCAGGAAAAAGAAGATTTACAAAACCTGATGGATCATCTGGATTATGAATATCTCGTGAATACTGCGAAAGTCCTTCCAAATTACACGGATATTAGTGAAGTGAGTGATTACCACATTGAGTCAATGCTTGGAGATATTTTTTATGATGCATTTGTTTATATGGAAATCCATTCATATGACGAGAATTCAGAGTACGAAAATCAGGGCGTGATTAAATGTGATGAGATGCAGTATGAACGTGGCTCAGGGCTGTATGGCGGAGCAACTGTAACCTGCTCAGAGAAATCTTTGAAAGAATTTTGGGATGCAGTTAATCTGCCTGAAAGTCCAGAGCAATATATCGAGAGGATTTATGATAAGGATTATAGAGACATTACTTATTCGGATGGAATGTATCGTGTAGCATTATCTGGATTAGGAGGAAGTATTGAGGAGACTTGTGAATATATAAAGGCAGAAAAAGACGAAGAAAATCAGCAAATTAAAGTGTATTATAAGAAGAAAAGCTTTGGGTTTGACATAGATAAGGAAACATACAAAACCATTGTTGTTTGTCCAAGTGAAAATGCATGCGGGTATGAGATTGTTAAAAATTATGATGATCCGGATTTGTTCCAAATATCAGAGGATGAAAAGGGAGCAATCAGTTCTGCGGCAATGGTTTATGATGACAGTCATCGGTTAGCAGAAAATTTCCAGGAACGCTCAGAATACAAAATAGACTTGAAAAAAGATATTTCGAATGATGAATTAGCATATATTGCCGGTGAGATCGGATATAACAATTTATCGGGAGAAGAATTGTATGTTGAAGATATTGCGGTGGAGGGACCTCAGAAAAGTATCAGCAGTGAAAGCGCTAAGTTATTGTTGGAGGGAACTTTTGATTATCCGGTTTCAAGTAATGAAGATATAGAGAAGATATTCGAAAAAAACGGAGCAGACAGCTTCGTTTTAACAGGATTTTATTCTGGAAGTGCAGATACCTTATATTCATTTGTGGATGCAGAACAGACCGGAGAAAACGAGTACCATTTTTATGTTGCTGTGCGGCCTTGGGCAGGCTCGGATTATCAGACTGCTGCGATTATGGATATTACTGCAAAGAAGAATAGCATCAGTGAAATCGCGGGGTTCGTGTTTGAGAGAATTGAATTTACTAAGATTACTCGAGAAGCATGGCAGAACGCATACATGAATTATATTGGAGAACGGGAAAAAGGTAATGAAGCATCGATGGATATTGAATATAATTTAGTATATATAGATGATGATGATGTCCCAGAATTGTTAGTATATTCGGGATATACTGCTGGTGGCGGAAATGTTGTCACATATTATGATAATTCTATAAAAGATCAATATGTTGCAAATTATGGGGTGTCTTACATTGAAAAAAGTGGATTATTCACAAGTTCAGCCGGGCGAATGGATTCTTATGGTGATATTGTGTATAGGTTAAATAAAGGTACTTTTGAGGAACTCGGGCATGGGAAATTTGGTATTTTTAATGAAGTTAATCCGTCTGATTATGGAGAGGACAGGTATGAATATTTCTGGAATGACCAAAAAGTGACTAAAGAAGAATATGATGAAGAATTAAAAAAAGTGTATGCAGGGGATATAGTCGTCCCTGATGATGAAATGTATAGTGCAGAAGAAATAATAGATAAAATCGAAGCATTTTCTGTAGAGAATATGGAGGGAAAATAAAATGAGAATAATATGTGATGGTGGACGTTCATTTATGGTATATGAAGTTTTATATGCTACGTGGGGAGGAGAAATAGATAATCCCAGTGATTGGAATCTAATGTTTTCGACTTCAATGAGGGAAGATGTAATGATTTTTGGGATTTCAAAAGAAAAAGCAAACAAATTGATAGAGGAATTATATAAAACTGGATGTTGTGATATCAGAGAGTATCATATCACGATAAATCCTTGTTACTGATCTCATGAGCTGTCACCAGACTGCTCACACGAATTGTCATCAGATTGCTTAAATTCTTGTCATTGGTAACAGCGGGTTCACCGCCTGTTTCCAGGCGGTAGACTCTTACTTGGTTGCAATCGTGAGCATTTCATGCTCTACTACAAACTTGATCATATAGTCATCGACCAGACGTTTCTGCTGTTGGAAGGCATACATCAGTGCCTTTTCGCAAACCCGGTTGATCATACGGGGAATTCCGGCAGATGCCTTGTGGATCTCATCCATCGCTTTTTCGGTGAAAACATCTTGGGAACATCCGGAATACGCCATATGGCTTCCAATGTATTGTTCCGTTTCCGATCTGTCCAGATGCGGAAGCGTGCAGTACATATCGATTCTCTGGCGAATAGCAGCGTAGCGCTTTAACTTTAGTTTGTTTTCCCAAAGTTCTGTCTGACCGACAAGGACTACTGCCATGGGGCTGACAGAATCAAACTTGTAATTCAAAAGAAATCGGAATTCTTCCAGCGTTTCTTTTTCTAATAGATGAGCTTCATCAAGAATGCAGACAACCTTCTTGTGCTGTACTCCGCGGATGATTTCAATTTCCTGCTGGAGCTGGCGCTTGGAATCTCCTCGATAAAACCTTGATTCCAGACCGAGCTGATCCAGCAGCCCCTTATAAAACCATCTTGGAGTCAGCTTTGAGTCTGAAAGATAAAGAACGATGTAATCCTCTTTAGGAAGCTCTGAGTAAAAACGCCGGATCAGCGTTGATTTCCCACATCCGGAATCAGCAGTTACAACCGCAAACATCTGGCGGTCTGCCACATAGGATAAACGACCTAATGTTTCGCGAAAAGCAGATGATTCATACAGTTTTTCAGGCGGAACATCACGGACAAATGGAGTGTGTTCCATACAGAAGAATGCCTCATACATTGTCATTCGCCTCCTTCCGATAGGATGCAAATGAGATCGCGTCAGCCATCTGATGCTGTGTCTGTGCATGGCGGTTTTCCAAAGCGTCAAGAAAACGGGACGTGCTCGGTTTCTGTTTCTGTTTTATAGGAAATTTCTCAAATCGTTAAATATGATGTATAATAAGTTTGAATAAAAAAGGACATAACAAAAGAGCGAAGATGTGGACTTCGCGATGACGTTGATTATGGAGTTTTTTGTTGTTTTTTAAATGCACTATTTGACGATGTAGAAAGATGGTGGTGTGTGGAGTCATCCAATATCCCATTACCTTTCGATATTGTTCAAATAGTGCAATTTTTTTGTGGTAAACCTCGAGTACGAGCATAGAGGAACCGCATTTAGGACAATTTAAAGGATCATATCCAAAGGTGAGTAAGATTGAACTGTGCCAATCTAAAAGAGAACGGAAGTATTTACGCTTTTCGGGAGAGATACATCGCCGTAGTTTTTTTTCGTGCTTATGATGTTTTGCGTAGATACCGTAATATCGAAGTATTTTAAAATGTTTTTCAGGAATGTGAATGATGAGTCTTTTGATGAAATCCAAAGCAGGAACACATTCGGTGATTGTTTGATTGTCTTCATGTCTAGTGTAATGAAAGGTTACAGTATTACCGTCATAATCATCGATGCGGGAAGTGGCGATGACCGGACGACCAAGATAACGACTAATATATTTGATTGTGATATCTGGGGTGCAAAGATTAGGTTTGGCACGAACATAAAAGCCATCGGAATGGTTTTTGTAAATATCATTTTTAACTTTGCGAAAAGAAGGGCCTAATTTTTCTGTGAGTCTTTCAAGAAGAACTTTACGAAAAGCGATACGAAGGAAAGTGAAATCAAAGTGTTTAACAGTTCTCCAAACAGTAATGTTACCAGAACCTCCTTCAGAGATGAGAGCATGGATATGCGGATTCCATTTGAGATCACGGCCGAAAGTGTGGAGAACACAGATGAAGCCAGGAGTGAAGCATTCAGATTTATTCATCTTAAAGAACATTCGAAGAACATCGTCTCTAACAGAAGAAAAGAGACAGTTTAAAAGAGAACGATCTTTGAGGAAATAGATACGAAGTTCTTCGGGAATGGTGAAAACGCAATGGCGATGAACACACGAAACTAACTTGCAAGACATGTGAAAAGAACGTTTGAGGTTATACATGTTTCCGCAAGAAGGGCAAAACCGAGATTTGCAACGGAAAGGAACGAATTTTAGTTCACCACAATCAGGACAAGCGAAAAAAGCGCCGCCATAAGATGGGTCGCCACAGTGAATCATCTTAGAAATGTTTTCAATCTCGGTCTGACGAGGATGAAGTTCATAAATAATATGCTCGTAATAATCGGTAAAAATAGTTTGTAATATATTGCTCATAGCATTATTTTTACAGTATAGAAAAACAAAGAAAAACCCCAACCCCTCATGATTGAGGGGCAGGGGAGCTGAGAGTGTGCTCAGCACACTTTTTTATTATTAACGGCTATTTTATTGACCTTTGTCAGTTTCCCTTCGTATTTATAGTCTCCAACGGTGACGGTGGCTTTATTGCCAACCTTCATCTTTTCATAGTCATCGGGAGATACTTCGATTTTTACACGAACCTTCTCGGTACTGGCGATGGTGAACATGGCCATTCCCTGGGTGGCTGTGTTGGTCTGCAGCGCATCTACGGCTGCGATTACACCGTCCATGTCGGCCTTCATGCCTTCCCGGCCCTTTTCCACAAGCTCGGCGGGGGTCAGCGCCGTGAGTTCGGCAAGGTTGTCGCTGATATCCAGGTTAGCCAGCTCTGCGGAGGACATTCCGGGGTCTGTGGCCGGTGCGTTGGCCGCATTGTAAGCTGCTTCCCATTCTGCGTAGGCTGCATCATACTGCGCCTTGAGCTGTGCATAACCGGCATCATTCACGGGATCATTATTGATGCCAGGTGCCGTCTCGTCGATTATCTGCTGGGCATCATTGATTGCTTGTGCTGCATCATCGTATTTTTTGAAAATCGGCTGAAGTGCTTTAATCACAGCAGTGTCATCAGCAGTCCTCTGATCGTCTGGTTTTGCAAGTGCAGCCTCAAGATCAGCGCGGCGTCCCGCGTAGTTAGTATTTATTTCATCGATCACTGCCTGGTTGGTATTGATAATTTCCTGCTGTTCCGCGACGATTTTCTTCAGGCGTTCCTGTTCCGGGGCAGCGGCGTCTGCCTCTGCCTGGTTGGCCTGATATTGTGCATAAGCGGCGTCAACCTGAGCAGCAAGGTCGTTTACTTTATCAGCCAGCCGGTTGGCCTGGTCTGCAGCCTGTGCAGATGCCGCATTTGCCGCGTCAATGGCTTTGGCATTTTGTGCCTTTGTAGCCTGGGATGCGTTGAGGCTGGACTGCAGGCTCAGTTGTGCCTGCTGGTTGTCTCGCTCCAAATTTGTTGTGTCAAAGCTCACCAGGAGATCGCCGGCCTTTACGGAATTGCCCACAACAGCGTTGCAGATGGCAACGGGTGCGGTGACGGGAGAATAATAGGTCTTCGTGTTTTCACTTTCTATCTTTCCGCTTGCATTGTAAACTTCTTTAATATCGCCTGTTGTGACTTCAGCAACCTGCAGTGTTGTCGCCTGGTTGCTGCCGCTGCCAGTGGTTAGCTTTGAGGCCGCGAAGATTACTATGCCCAGAACTGCAATTACCGGGATGATGATCCAGGCAGGAAGCTTCTTCTTAGGGGGCTTCGCCGCTTCGGCATCTTCCAGTTCGTAGGAATCATCCCCGGAAAGTAAATCTTCATCGGTCAAATCGTTATCAATGGTGTCTAAAATTTCTTCCTGTTCTTTTTTCTTTTTGGAAAACATATTATGCCCCTTCCCTTTCTTCATTCAGATAATCATTTTCGATACGCCCGTCAATGATGCGGACGACTCTGTTGACCTGTTGTGCGATCTCATCATCGTGAGTGATGATAATAACGGTGCGGCCTCCCTTATGGAGGCCTTTCAGAATCTCCATGATTTCCTTCGTGGATTTGGTGTCCAGGTTACCGGTCGGCTCATCGGCCAATACGATCGGAGGCTGTGCGGCAATGGCGCGCGCCACAGCTACCCTTTGCTGCTGACCGCCGGATAGCTCATTTGGCTTGTGCTTCATCCGCGTGCCCAATCCGACCTTTTTCAAGGCTTCGACCGCAATCTTGCGGCGTCTCTGCTTCCCAAGTCCGCGGTAAATCAGCGGCAGCTCAACATTTTCGACAGCATCGAGATTGGCAATCAGGTTAAATCCCTGGAAAATAAATCCGATCTCTTTATTGCGTATATCTGACAATTGGTTGTCTGTCAGTTTAGAGACATCGTGTCCGTTCAGAAAGTAATTTCCCGAAGAGGGGACGTCAAGACAGCCCAGCATGTTCATCAGTGTAGACTTTCCGGAACCGGAGTGCCCGATGATTGCGACAAACTCGCCTTTTCCGATTTCCAGATCGATACCGTCCAATGCACGCACTTCGTTTTCGCCGGGATTGTAGATTTTATGCAGGTTCTCAACTTTGATGAGTGGTTCCATGAAACATCCCTCCATGATTTAGTGTAATGGTAGTTGTATTACTTAACTAATACAATATTCTTTTAAGATTAAAAAGTCAATACTTTTATGGAGAAAACGTGCTCAAAAAATAAAAAATTGATAATAGTTCAGGTTACTATTCACGGGGCCGTGCACCCCGCTGCACGGCATCCGAACAATTAAAGTGATGGAGCCGGGCATCTGGGCCCTCGCCCCAGGCGACTTTAAATGGCCCAGATGCCGTTACTATGCGCGGCCCCCGGGCCGTGAATAGTAACCAGTTCAGACTTGTCTGAACTGTTACAATAATGGGAAACATTTACAGTAGAGGTATTGTCTGTTACAATACAGTCGTGCAATATAACGGACTTGGAGGAAAAAAGCGTGAGAAGATTACTGCCGTTTTTAAACGGGTATAAAAAGGAAAGCATTATCGGGCCGCTGTTTAAACTGCTGGAGGCAACATTTGAGCTGATTGTACCGCTGATTATGGCACAGATTATTGATGTGGGAATCCGGCACCGGAATGTACCATATATATGGAAGATGGGCGCTGTCCTTGGTGTTTTCGGCGTGCTGGGGCTGAGCTGTTCGCTTCTGGCACAGTATTTTGCGGCGAGGGCGGCCGTTGGGTTTGGCACCGGGCTAAGGCACGAATTGTTCCGCCATATCGGTGATCTGTCCTATGCGGAGATAGACAAAGCAGGGAGCTCTACATTGGTTGTGCGCATGACGAGCGATATTAATCAGGTGCAGTCTGGGGTGAATCTGGTGCTCAGGCTGTTTCTGCGTTCCCCGTTTATTGTGGTTGGCGCAATGATTATGGCATTTACGATCGACGTGAAGGTAGCGGTTATATTTTTGATCACCGTGCCGGTTTTGTCCCTTGTAATATATGGCATTATGATGCTGACGATTCCTCTGTATAAAAAAGTACAGAAGAGCCTGGATCAGGTTCTTCTTTCTACACAGGAGAATCTGGCCGGGATTCGTGTGATCAGGGCGTTTCGAACACAGAATCAGGAGAAAGCAGAGTTTGAGGATAAAAGCGGTACACTGATGCGGTTTCAGCAGCGAGTCGGAAAGATATCGGCTCTGCTGAATCCCCTGACCTATGTGCTGGTGAACCTGGGCATCATCGCCGTTGTCTGGTACGGCGGGGGCGCGGTGCAGGCAGGACGGATCACCCAGGGGGAAGTCATTGCGCTTGTGAACTATATGACGCAGATACTGCTGGCGCTGGTGGCGCTTGCCAATCTCATCGTTTCTTTTACAAAGGCGATGGCATCCGCGGGCAGAATCAATGAGGTATTTGACCTGAAGCCGGGGATTACGGATGGCGCGGGATCGATACAGAACGGAACCAAAACGGCATCTGCCGCAGATCCTCTGCCGCGTGTGGAGATGCGGGATGTTACCTTTTACTATGAAGGCAGCCAGGAGCCTGCGCTGTCGCACATTTCATTTTGTGCAGGCGCGGGTGAGACGATTGGAATCATCGGAGGAACCGGCTGCGGTAAGTCTACGCTTGTAAATCTGATCCCTCGTTTTTATGATGTCAGTGAAGGCGCAGTGTGTGTGAACGGAACGGACGTGAGGGAATGGAGGCTGGATGATCTGAGGGGGACAACCGGCGTTGTTCCGCAGAAGGCGGTCCTTTTCCATGGAACGATCCGGGAAAACATGAAAATGGGAAAAGAGAATGCCTCGGATGACGAGATCAGAACGGCACTGAAGACGGCCCAGGCGCTGGAAATCGTGGAGGGAAAACCGAAAGGGCTGGATACCATGGTCAGCGAGGGCGGTAAAAATCTGTCCGGCGGGCAGAAACAGCGCCTTACGATTGCAAGGGCTTTGGTGCGGCGGCCCCAGGTATTGATTTTGGATGACAGCGCATCGGCGCTTGATTTTGCTACAGATTCCCGGCTGCGAAAGGCGCTCAAAGAAGACACATCGGGAATGACCGTGTTTATCGTATCCCAGCGGGCGGCCTCTATTATGTATGCGGACCGGATTCTCGTGCTGGATGACGGGGAGATTGCAGGCTGCGGAACGCACGGGGAACTGCTGGAGAACTGCCAGGTCTACAGGGAGATCTGCTACTCGCAGCTTTCCAGAGAGAAGGTGGGCTAAGATGGCACGAAATCATGACGGTACTATTAAGAAAATCCTGCGCCTGATTAAGCCATACCTGCATTATCTGGCGCTCTCGCTGGTCTTTGCGGTGATATCCGTTGCGCTGACTCTGTATGCACCGATCCTGACCGGAAATGCAATTGATTATATAATAGGAACAAATCAGGTGGATTTTGACTCTATTTTCTATATTCTGAAGATTCTGGCCGCTGTCATATTCATTACGAGTGCAGCGCAGTGGCTGATGAACCTGTGCAACAATACGATTACCTTCCGTGTTGTAAAGGATGTAAGGACCCGCGCCTTTGCGCAGCTGGAAATCCTTCCTTTAAAATACATTGACAGCCATCAGTACGGCGAGACGATCAGCAGGATTATCACGGATGTGGAGCAGTTCTCAGACGGACTGCTGATGGGATTTACACAACTGTTCACGGGGATTGTGACAATCGCCGGGACGCTGATCTTTATGCTTTCTATCAATGTGAGGATTTCCCTAGTGGTCATTTTGATCACGCCGCTGTCTCTTTTTGCAGCCAGCTTTATAGCAAAAAGAACGTACACCATGTTCAGGGCACAGTCTGAAGCGCGGGCGGAGATGACTTCCCTGGTGGATGAAATGGTGGGAAACCAGAAGGTCGTCCAGGCCTTTGGTTACGGGGACTGTGCGCTGGAACGTTTTGATGAGATCAACCGCAGGCTGCAGGAAGTAAGCCTGAAAGCCATATTCTTCTCTTCCATTACCAATCCCAGTACGAGGTTTGTAAACGGGCTTGTATATGCGGGAGTCGGGATTGTGGGCGCATTCACGGCGATAGGCGGGGTGATTTCCGTTGGACAGCTGTCCTGTTTCCTGAGTTATGCGAACCAGTATACAAAGCCCTTTAATGAGATTTCCAGCGTGGTGACGGAGCTGCAGAATGCATTTGCATGTGCAAAACGGGTCTTTGATTTTATCGAGGAGACGCCCGAGATCCCGGATTCCGGGGACGCCATAGTTATGGGGCAGGCGGACGGCAGCCTGAAGCTGGAGAATGTCTCTTTTTCGTATAGAAAGGATGTACCGCTGCTGGAGCATCTGAAGCTGGATGTGAAACCCGGGCAGAAGATCGCCATTGTGGGGCCAACGGGCTGTGGGAAGACAACGCTTATTAACCTTCTGATGCGGTTCTATGACGTGGATGCGGGACAGATTATCCTGAGCGGTCATGATATCCGGGAGGTGACCAGGGACAGCCTGCGGGCAAACTATGGGATGGTGCTGCAGGAAACCTGGCTGAAGTCGGGCACGGTTGCGGAAAATATTGCCTATGGTCGCCCGGACACCCCGCGGGAGGAAATCGTAGCTGCAGCCAAAGCCGCTCACGCCCATGGATTTATTAAGCGGATGAAGGACGGGTATGATACACTGATCCAGGAGGAGGGCGGGAATCTTTCCCAGGGACAGAAGCAGCTGCTCTGTATTGCGAGAGTTATGCTGAATCTGCCCCCTATGCTGATTCTGGATGAGGCAACCTCTTCGATCGATACAAGGACGGAAATTAAGATACAGGAAGCATTTCAGAAGATGATGGAGGGGAGAACCAGCTTTATCGTGGCACACCGCCTGTCTACCATACGGGAAGCGGATGTGATTCTTGTGATGAAAGACGGGAACATTATTGAACAGGGGAACCATGAAGAACTGCTCAGAGTGGGCGGGTTCTATAAGAATCTTTATGAGAGCCAGTTTGCCCATTAGTGCAAACACGTTGGCTTAAAATACAGTCATTTCCAGTTCACAGAAAAAACACAATTCTACTACATGGTATTCAAATTTTCTTCATACAATGGTGAGGTAATAAGGGGCAGAAAGGATGGTTGGATGAAGAAAAGGGTGATACAGTTACTTCTGGGGACCGCGGTTTTATTATATGTCTTTACCGGATGCAGCCATCAGGGGAGCACAGACGATAAAGATACGGATTCAGTAAATTCAGGGGAAGTAATTGTTGAAGAGCAGGAACAAGATTTTATAGATGAGGAATCACAGGGGAGCATTGAGTTAAACGGCATGCTGCAGGTGGACGGGAAGAGTGAGAACTCAGAATCGGAATCCATTAGTACCAGCAGCGAAAACCAGAATGCCGTGCTGGTAAAGAACGGAGGGACGCTTACCATGACAGACGGGAAGCTGACAAAATCGGGGAACACGTCCAGCGCGGATGAGAGCAATTATTATGGCGTAAATGCGGTATTTGCTACAACTGCAGGAAGCGAGTCCAGTATCAGCAAAAGTGAGATCACGTCGGCGGCCGAGGGGGCGACCGCAGTTTTTGCAACCGGGACGGATGCACTCATACATGCGAACCATGTGAAGATCAATACGTCGGGTAATTCTTCCAGGGGATTGAAGGCTACCTATGGAGGCAGAATTAAGGCAGAGAATATAGAAGTAACCACCAGCGGCACCCGCTGTGCGCCCGTGGCGGCAGAGAAGAGCGGCAGTGTGTTCGTACAGGGAGGCACTGTGCTGTCGTCCGGTACCGGCAGCCCATGCATCTTTGCGGCCGGGACAGTAACAGCAGAAAAGCTGGAGGGCAGTGCGGATGACAGCCAGATACTGATGATAGAAGGCGGCAGCACAGCAGTCTTAAACGGCTGTGACCTATCCGGTTCCGGTGAGAACGGTGTGCTGCTGTACCGGAGCAGCTCCGAAAACCAAGGGGAAGGGGCCTCAAACCTGAAAGCAGCTGATACAAAGCTGACATTCAGGACAGAAGGGCCGCTGTTCTATGTGACAAATACAAAGGCGGATGTAATTCTTAAAAGTTCGGAATTAAAGTACGAAGGCAATGTGCTGGCCAAAGTATCCGGCAACAACATAAACAACTGGGGAACCCCGGGCAGCAACGGAGGAAACCTGACATTGACTGCCATAGATCAAAAACTGAAGGGCAGAATAATCTGTGACGAGATCAGTACCGTGAATCTGAAGCTGAAAGAAAGTTCCAGCTTCAGCGGCAGCATCAACAGCGATAATAAAGGAAAATACATAAAAGTGTCCCTGGCGGAAGATGCAGACTGGAAACTGTCGGGTGACGCCTACGTAAATGTTTTGACGAATGCAGATCAATCCTGCAGCAATATAGATTCGGGAGGATACAGCATTTACTATGACACTGCGGACAGTGCGAACAGCTGGCTTGCGGGAAGAACAATCAGCCTGGCAGGAGGAGGGAAGATTGTGCCAAGGGGATAGGGGGCAGGGGACGCTCCATAAAGGGATAGCCGAAAGCCGTCGTAAGAACATACCTGTCATTATAAATTGCGGACACGGACCTAAGTAATTCTAGGCGGGAACCAGCCGTGAAAATGGAGCACAGCTGACACATCGTGAGAAATCTGATGATTTCTCGCGCTGGGTCAGCTGATTTTTTGATTCGGGATCAAAAAATCTCTCCATTTTCACGGCTGGTTCCCGCCAAGAATTACTTAGGTCCGCTTTAGCGATTTATAATGACAGGTATGTTCTTACGGCGGCTTTCGGCTATCCCTTTATGGAGCTGGTGCATCCAGCAGGGAGATATGATCCGTTCCCATTATATGTACTATATAATAATTATATATATAACGTATATAAGGATGGAAAATATAGATTAGAGGGAGGGGCATAGGAACGATATGAACATTAAGTATAGGTTATTGTGTAAAAGGTTAATAGAGGAAAGGAAGAGAGTAGGTGTCATTCAATATTATAATGTACTGTTCATAATGGAGTTAGTGTCAGATAAAGACATATGGGCTTTAGAACAGTGGATGAATGGTATAAATAACATATATATGAAAGATATACATAATTGGTGTAGAATACATTTTGTTAAATATCACACTGTATTTGTTTACAGGAAAGAGTATCCGGTAAAAGCAAATATTTGGAATGGGTATTCATATATAAGGTGGCGGATGGAGCGGTTGATGAATTTGGGATAAGATAAAATAGTGATTGCATGAAAGAGAGCCTTAAAGCAGGGTGTTCTTTTGAAAGTATGGATAGAATTAAAGGCTGAAGGCTCTGCGCTATTCGTTTGGCAGAGCCTGAGTATTCTCTTGATCCGTAGAAAATAAATCTAACTGACCTTCTGGAGTGGAACTTTGACCGGATTCATCTTCAGTTGATGGTTCTCTTTTTTTGGGTGTTTTATGAGTGTATAATTTCTCAAAAGGAAGTGAATACTTGGATTTTTTATTGTATTCTAGTAAAAGAGCTTCTGCGAATCCTAATGAACCGGCACGACGTTCTCTGGCAGTACGACTGATTTCTCTGACAGAGACACGCCCAACTTTTTCTTTGAAGGTGTCATCTTTCATTGTTTCTCCATAAGCATTATCCAGACGGGCAATAGCATTAAGCATATTGGAACTAAAGGACATAGGCGCACCTTCCCATGTGGCAACACAAAGGCGTAAAACACGATCAAGAGTGTGAAAACCATATTTTTCATAGATATTAATTAAAGTGGATACAGCACATATACCTCCGGGGCGAGAGGAAGAAGTAATAGTGAGATCATATGATTCAACAAGGTCACGAATAATAAGTTCTCTATCATTACCAGCTTCAATATTAGCCATGAATATTTCATAAGGTAATAACGATTTGACATATTTCATCTGATTTGCAAAAATATCTGCTTCTTGGGTGTAAACAAGATCATCATAAACCATACACCAGACAGGAGTTTCTCTTGATCCAGAGACGAGAGCAACAATCTCTATAGTGTGTTGTCCGTTGAACACATAATTTATCCCATCACGTCTACTTACTTTTACAGGGTTTATCTGATAAAGGTCAAAATTAGCTGCAGCACGCTGAACGTGTTTGATGGAAAGATTACGTTGATAATCTTGATTTGAACATAAATTTTTAATAGGTATTTGCTCAAAATGCACTTGGGGAACAAACTTTTGTAAATCTTCGGTATTTCCATCCATAATTATATTTCCTCCAATTTTTTTAAAATATTATTTGTGGTTGATATTAGACACATAAGCTGATATTTAAGCTTATATTTTGCTGTATCAGATGCAATTTTAAAATCTGAAACTTTTAATACTCTTTCGATAGAACTGTTCCACGAGGGAATCGTCAATGTAAGACTTGCAATTTCCGCATCTGGATCAAATTGTGGCAGGTTGCGTATTGAAGGAATAGAAACGGAAGATTCTTTCCTTAACATCGGTTTGGCGTAATTATTCCATAGTAATTCCCTTTTCATATCATGATAACTGAGATGTTCTATCTTTTCGGCAAGAAGGTAGTTATTTAGACTTAAAAGTTGCTCTTTTGGTAATCCTGAAAGCTCAATAATATTAGCTTGGGAAATCCAGAGTTGACCAGAACGAACTCGTTTGACAAAATCCGGAACTTTTTCATCAATTATATCTAGTGCACTACTGTAAGCAGAATATTTGTAAACGGTAGCCATTGCTACATTACATTCTTCGGATATTTTTTTTGCTGCGATGCTTGCACCGGAAATATGAGATTTATTCGTAGATGAAAGTTGTCTTGAAACTATAATTTTTTCAGCATCATATTTTTTCCCTATCAGGTATTTTTTATTGATATTGGTTAAATCCTCTCGTTTAAGTTGGTCAGTACATATCCATGAAATTACATCTTCTTTACTGGAAAAATGGAGTCTTTTTATTCGGAAAGGAATACTGTGTTTACGAAATAATTCATATGCTTCTATACCATTAATGACAATACCATTCCATGTGCAGATGGGGGTGTGATAGGAATGACATAATATCTGTTGTTCAAGTTGTTTATAATCTTTTTCACTGAGATATTGATACAAATTGGTGAATTCTAGTTTTGTTTTTAATGTATATATACTATAATTGCGCATACTCATCTCCCATTATTTCTGATTTGAATTCTGTTTGTGGCAGTTTTGTGATGATGTTATCCATGGAAAATAGAGCTATTTTTTTATCTGGGTAAATATTGCCTTCTAAACGAAAAATGTTAAATTTCTCCCAAGAAAGGTTAAGTTGGGAAAGTGAATATAGTAATTCTCGGCTGTACAATTCATAACTGTTACCATTGATGACAAAATAATCCTTAACTTTATGTGCCAATTTATCCTCCGCACAACTAGCCTTTATACCTATCATTTTTTGATCAGGATTAACAAGAAGTTGAATATATTCTGGGTTACCAATTTGACGGAGTGTATTGCGGTGGATTCGTATACGATTCTTTTTAAAGTCAATACATATTAGTGGATGGGAAGAGTGTTTGTTGTTCATAGGATTTTTCCTCACTTTCTGCTGTTGATGGTTCTTTTGCTTTTTCTATGGATTTATCAGTTGCCTTCTTCTTTTCTTGTATGTCAAATACTGCGTAGCCTTCAAATATATTGACTTGCATTGATTTTTGATGTTCTTCCACTGGAATACCGAACTGATTCTTCCATTCTTCAGGATAAGAAGGTGTCCTAGCAGTGGTTACAGTTCCATTGTCTTTTAGAGTACGAGGAAATATTTCAGGTGAAGTTAAATCGAAAATGAACAGTATTTCATTGCCAGAACGAATTAGTTTGCCGAGAATCTTGTACCGATAATTAGGATTCCAGTCCATGAGAGATATCACTTTAGCAAAGAAAATTCGACAGGTGATTTGTTTTGGCGAACGCTTTTTTCCAGAGGAACACCAACGAAAAGAGTCTTTTTCTTCTTCTCGACAGGGACGGACAGCCAGTTTTTTTTCAATGGGATTGACTAATATTTGCACATATTCGACATCGGGTAGTTTTTTTATGCAGGCGGTATTTACAGATACCTTGTAGTTATTAAACGTAAACGAAGGTTCGTAAATATGAGCGAAGAATTCGCCACGTACAACTTGATAACCGTCATAGCTGAAAGAATCATCGTCAATGACTTCCATTTGATTTGAGGGGCTGGGCGCGACTGTTATTGGCATAGGTGTGTTGATTTTCATCATATCAGAAGGTTCTGTAGTCATATTCCATTGATTTATAGGTTGCTCGCTCATTGGGTGTCTCCTTTAATTTCTGTAATAATATTCTTTATATTTTGTATAATGGTTTCTTTGGGAGTGGTTTGTAGCTCGGGTTCTTTATAAGGTTTACTTTCTGAAGCAGTCTGCCAGTTTTTGTCTGCTGTAAATTCTGTTAATTCTGGCGCTTGAGACTGAGTATAGTAATTATTACCGAAGCTATTCATCCAGTCGGCAGGATAAGCTAACACACTCTTAGAATCAGATATTGTATCAGGCATGTTGTTATTGGGGGCGGATACGTCGTTGGTACTTGTCGGTATTCGTATTTCTGTATCGTCCATGTTGAAAATAAGGACATTTTCATTGCCTTTTTGGTGGGCAACTCCTAATATTCTATATTTGCATTTTTTGTCCCATTTAAATATCTCGTATAATGTTGGCAAAAATGCAGCGCCGGAAATTGGTTTTGGAATAAGTTGACCATCTTTGAGACGTGACCACTGCACTTTATTTTTTGTTTCAGAGGAACATGGTCGGATAGCAAGTAGTTTTGAGCTTGGGTGTATTAGCAGTTCGACAAATTTTATGTTTGGAAATTTCCGTATAGCATCTTTGTTAAAAGAGATCTGTTTATATGAAAAAGAAACAGAAATCCGACCAACAGAGGAGAAAAATTGTCCTCTGGCAACTTCATAGTCTCTTAAATCGAAGGAACCGGCGGAAGCAGTAATTGTATCAGGTACATTCATATTTGCCGGTTTAAGGACGCTTTGAGATGCTTCAAAGTAGTCTCTAGCTTTAAATCCAGACCATCTTGGATTAATGCTTATAAATCCACTTAGAGAGCCTTCTTGTATCACATGTAATTCTGGTAAAATCTCTTTATTTCCATATTTCGCATTTGTAATTAATTTTTGAACAGCTATGAAATCATCTCGGGAGATAATAGCTTCGTGATGTCCGACTTTTCTGTATTGATTACGGTCTTGATTGTTTTTCCTTGATTTATGGTCAAGATAATTAGGAGTCCATGTTTTTCTCGCCAGAACATCCCCACAATGGCGTTCATTTTGAAGGATTTGTAGTATGGTACTGGATGACCAGACATCATTATTCTTTTTTGTTTTACAACCGAGTTCTGTCAAAGAATCAGCAATTTGTTGAGTACTGCTTCCATTCAGATACATATAAAAAATAAGCTGCACAATTTTAGCTTCATGTGGATTGATTACAAGATCTCCATTTTCGTCTCGGTCATATCCGAGCAGAGGAGGTGTAAGGAATATTCCCCGACGAAAACGCATTTCAATGGAAGAATTCATAATTTCACTTTTGGTATGACTTTCTTCCTGTGCAAGTGTTGACATGAATGACAGAATCATTTCGCTTTTGGGATCAAGAGTATTTAAATGCTCTGTTTCAAAAAATACACCGACGGGTGGACGGAGTGAAGAAAGCTCTCGTACATATCGGATACAGTCAACAACGTTTCTTGCAAATCGGGATACACTTTTTGTTATGATTAAATCAATTTTTCCGGCTTCACAATCTTCAATCATTTTTTTGAATGCATCTCTATGTTGAAGCGAAGTGCCTGAAATGCCTTCGTCGGCATATATTTCGACAAGCATCCAATTCGGATTTTTATTTACTACATCCTGATAATGATTTTTCTGTAATTCATATGAGGATGTTTGGCGTGGATCATCCGTAGATACCCTTGCATATACAGCTACTCGTAGTTTTTTTTCTGTTTTAAAAATATCCTCTGGTGGAAGTGCCGGAATTACTTCCAGTTCTTCTGGATCAATACCTTTGTATCTTTGCCGGATTCTGGCTTTCTGTTCATCAATATTACTGCTTCGTTCTTCACTTTCTTTCATCAATAGCGACATCCTTTATAGTTGATATAACTATCATAGAATTTTTGGATTGAAAAAGACATAAACCATCAGTTAAGTGATTAACAGATGGTTTATGTAGAAATAGATATTTGATTGTTATTGAATGATTTAATAATCATTCGGGTTATAGTGGCTCAGTTGTCAAGACAAAAATCTAAGATTTTTATAATGAACTGATATGGTGGACAAGTTACAAGGAACA